>JBBTZC010000001.1:0-1845 GCA_038078495.1 Patescibacteria group bacterium
ACACAGCTGGATCCTCCCACGAGGTAAGTGTGTTCAGGGAGAGCGGTGGCGGAGTTTGCGCCTCGCCCGACGGCAATGAGCTCATTGTCTACTTAACCCACCCTTGATGCAAAACGTGGAAGAAGTCCTCGTATACGCAAATATACGAGGCTTCTTTTTTCTATGGTTTGTTATTAACAAAACAACCAGTCTTCTGGAGAGCTATTTGAGCTTGACCAGTATCTGTGACGATTTCAAGTCGTAGACGAGAAGTGAGATTAAAATTATTACGTTTTTATCTCAATATCAACTCCGGCAGGTAAATCCAGATTCATCAAGGCGTCGAGAGTTTTTGGATTTGGGTCCAATACATCAATAATGCGTTTGTGAATACGGATCTCAAACTGTTCACGAGCGTCTTTATGGACGAACGTTGAACGGTTGACCGTCACCAACGATTTTTCCGTCGGCAGAGGAATCGGACCGGCGACAACTGCGCCAGTCCTTTCCGCTGTATCTATGATTTTTTTAGCACTACGATCAATGACTCGGTAGTCGTAAGCCTTGAGCTTAATTCTAATGGAGCTTTTAGCTTGTTCGCGTTTAGTGTTGGCCATTGATTAAAGTGCAATTGTTTTTGTTATTTGGAGATCTTGGTAACGACTCCAGCTCCAACTGTTCGACCACCCTCACGGATAGCGAATCGGAGCTTCTCTTCCATGGCAATAGGTTGAATCAGTTTTACTTTGAAGGTTGTGGTGTCTCCCGGAACAACCATCTCCATACCGTCAGGTAGCTCAACTTCACCGGTTACGTCCGTGGTTCGGAAGTAAAACTGCGGTTTATAACCCTTGGTAAACGGGGTGTGTCGGCCACCTTCTTCTTTTTTAAGGATATAGCACTCAGCTTCGAACTCTGTGTGTGGAGTAACAGAGCCAGGTTTACATACGACCTGACCGCGTTCGATGTCGGTGCGCTCTAACCCGCGGACCAGCAAACCGATGTTGTCACCAGCTTGACCGGAATCCAGCATTTTGCGGAACATTTCCACACCAGTAACGACAGTTTTCTTAGTGGCGTGCAAGCCAACGATTTCGACTTCTTCGCCAATTTTGACGGTGCCGCGCTCAACTCGACCGGTCGCAACTGTGCCACGACCTTTGATCGAGAAGACGTCTTCAACTGGCATCAAGAACGGTTTGTCGGTTTCACGAACTGGGTCTGGAACGTAGGTGTCTAGTGCTTCGATTAAATCCGTAATGGATTTCTCGGCTTCGGCATCACCATCCAACGCCTTAAGAGCGGAGCCTTTGATAATAGGAGTGTCTTTGCCCGGGTATTCGTATTTAGTTAAGAGATCGCGAATTTCCTCTTCAACTAGATCCAAAAGGTCTTTGTCGGTGACCTGGTCGCATTTGTTCAAATAGACGACGACGTAAGGCACACCAACCTGTTTGGCTAGCAAGATATGTTCTCGGGTCTGTGGCATCGGACCATCCGGTGCGGAAACAACAAGAATTGCCGCATCCATTTGAGCGGCACCAGTGATCATGTTCTTGACGTAGTCGGCGTGTCCTGGACAGTCAACGTGAGCGTAGTGTCTTTTATCTGACTCGTACTCTACGTGATAGGTAGCAATTGTAATACCGCGCTGTTTCTCTTCCGGCGCGTTATCGATCTGATCAACTGCTCTTTTCTCGGCCTTGCCCTGCTTGGCGAGCACGTTGGTGATCGCGGCAGTCAAGGTAGTTTTACCGTGGTCGACGTGTCCAATAGTACCAACGTTGACATGCGGCTTGGTGCGTTCAAATTTGTCTGCCATTTGTATTACCTTTCTCCTTTACTTAGCTAATATTTTACTTTGAT
>JBBTZC010000002.1:0-1647 GCA_038078495.1 Patescibacteria group bacterium
ATACAAAATTTTTGAAACTTTTCAGCAGTGTCAATTTCCGGAGGGCTCAAAAATTCTCCTTTCTCGTAGCACATTGAGCAGTATTTCTTGCTCAATGATCCGTCTTTTTCTGTGCCTCCGCCCTTTTTATCTTTCTTCAAAGGGAATCCGCAACTTCGGCAAAATTTGTATGTTATTTCCATATATTTATTAAATCCTTAATATTTATAAAATTAAAGCTCCTCAACAAACTCGCAACATACAATGATGCTCTGAGGGTGGGTATTCTACTTACAGCCAAGAAATGCCGTAATAACCCCCGATCTTTTCTTTCGCTAAAACTACGCGTCCGGCAGGGAGTCGAAGCTATTTTTGAACCCCTCATACCAAGCCATCTGATCGGCCTGGCCTAACTTCATCATATCCTCCATTGCCGCCTGATGGTCAGGATCGCCGGCTTGAATCATCTCCATGACATGCTTCTTGCTGTTTTCGCCCATCTCTTCTGCGGTTTCCCCGGTTATCTCAGCATCGCAGGCACCCCTTAATTCTCTACAAGTTGTCTTTTTCATATTTTCTCCTTTCGCAAAGTATAACACTTACGAGTATTCAGTTGAACCTGTAATTTGTTTGCTCTGGGGGTGGGATTCGAACCCACGACCAATCGATTACACTTAATCCACTAGTTTCCTAATGGCGTGGACCATCTCATCATCCAGCTCCAGTTTAAGGATAAATCTGACCCATAATTGGGCTTGATGTTGCCTTAAACTGGGGCTGGATGCGGGGCGTATGGCCTCTGAACCTTCCAAAATATTTCTAAATTGGCTTGGCTGCGGATTACCCACTTGGTAACAGTTCCCAAGGAGGGCTTCCCGACAATTAACCCCGTTTTTCAACCTCGATTGCTTGAGGAAGCTGCGTATGTCTACTTATTTCAACTGTTGACTAAATTCGTGACACAGTCGACCGCTCTACCACTGAGCTACCCCAGAATTTAAAAAATGTAAGGTGCTTTTACTAGTTTAGCGCAAACCTGTTGATGAGACAACGCACCGCTTTACTTTTTGCCCCTAATCCGTAAATTGGAGAGAGGGAGGGAAGTATTCAACACATCAAGATCGGTATTTCAGGTGCGGCCGAGGATATTTGTTCGCGAGACGCTTTCAAGAAGGCCGAACAACTAGGTTTTTACCTGGCGAAACGAGGTATAGTCGTGGTTACTGGTGATACCACCGGTATTCCCCTGTCCGCCGCCAAAGGAGCAAAGAAAGCCGGCGGCTTTACGGTTGGTATCTCTCCTGCTTCTAGCTACTTGGAGCACGTTAAGAAGTACAAACTGCCCTACAAGTTTATAGATTTTGCGATGTACACCGGATTTGGCTACTCTGGTCGAAATTTGCTTTTTATCCGCTCCACTGACGCAGTAATTTTCATCTGTGGCCGGATTGGAACATTGAACGAGTTTACAATTGCTTTCGAAGATAAAAAGCCGATAGGTATCCTGACGGAAAGTGGCGGTATCTCCGATGAGCTGGATCACCTCCTTACTCTAGCCAAGCGCGGTCGAGCTAAGATTATTTTTGACAACGATCCAGATAAACTTGCGGCCAAGATCATCAAAATGGCTCGAGAAGACATTGGCAAAATTGACGGCGACACAATCTA
>JBBTZC010000002.1:1747-4147 GCA_038078495.1 Patescibacteria group bacterium
AGTCAGCTTCTTTGGGGCCGCCGGAGAAGTTACCGGCAGTAATTTCTTAATTGAGACAGATACTGATAAATATATTGTGGATTGCGGTCTTTTCCAGGGTCGAGACACCATCTCTGAATTAAACGACGACCCTCTCGCATATAATCCGGCCGAATCTAGTGCGGTCATTGTTACCCATGCTCATCTCGATCATATCGGTCGCCTACCGGTGCTGGTTCGCAACGGCTATCGCGGCCCAATTTTTGCTACCGAGGCGACGATCGAGCTCTCAACAATTGTTTTGAAAGACGCCTTAGGTTTAGCAGAAGAGCGGAGCCGACGCGAGGGAACCCCCCAGCTGTACGAAGAGGAAGACTTAAATCGAACCCTCCGCCAATTTCAGGAGGCGGATTACCATAAAACCCACCGCTTAAACGATAGTGATCAATTCACGCTTTACGACGCTGGTCACATCCTTGGTTCAGCCTCAGTTTTACTAGAAGCCGGTGGAAAAAAGATTATTTTTTCTGGAGATATCGGTCACTGGCCAAGCCCCTTACTGGCCACTCCTGAGTCGCCACCAGTAGCCGATCTCGTAGTGACCGAAGCTACTTACGGTGGGGAGGAGCACGAAGGTAGTGATAATCGAGTGGAGGTAGTTAAGAAAGCTCTTGAATGGACAAGTCAAAATAACGGGGTGCTTTTGATCCCGGCTTTCTCGATCGAACGTAGCCAAGAATTACTATTTTTACTCCACGAACTGTTTGAGAAACATCAGCTACCAAGAATGCCAATCTTTCTTGATTCGCCGCTGGCAATAGAGGCCCTGGCGGTGTTTGAGCGTCATATGGAGCTTTACCGTCGAGAAGTAGTTAAGGATGAGCACGGTGGTCACAATCTTTTTGACTTTGGCTCATTAGCTCTAACACCAACGGTAGAAGACTCAAAAGATATTAACGATGCACCGCACCCAAAGGTAATTATTGCTGGATCGGGCATGATGGCCGGAGGACGAATAATCCACCATTTGAAGCATTATCTGTCTCGACCCGATACATATTTGTTGGTTATTGGTTTTCAAGCACCAGGAACTTTGGGAAGTGCGATTATTGGCGGCGCTAAGTCTGTTCACATTCACGGCCGAGAGGTAGCAGTCCGAGCCAAAATAGATGTAGCCGAAGCTTTTTCAGGGCACGCTGACAATTCTGAACTAATGCAATGGCTTCGTAAGATCGAGATGCCATCAGGAGGCCGATTGGCTATTGTTCATAGTGAGCCAGATCGGGCTGAGAAATACCTATCCTTTGTTAAAAGCCACCTGCCAGAGGCCAATATTGTTATTCCCAAAATCGGCTCTTCGATCGAGATTTAGAAGTTCTCTTGGTTTTCCGCAAGGGATTGGCACGCTTTAATATATACCCATGTGGGGTATATTGGGGATTGAAGGGGGTATAACTGTGGAAATGAATGAACAAGAGCAGAAACAGATTATCAGCCGTTTACGAAGGCTGTCTGGACAGGCTAAGTCACTCGAAACAGTATTAATGTCGGGGGATAACACGAAGTTTGTTGGGCAACTCCAGGCCGTTATCGCTGCTAGCCAAGCTACATTAAGCCAGTATGCTACTTATAAGCTTATAGGTAGCGAAGATGAAGCTGATAAGAAGCTCTTAGAGCGACTAATTCGTAGAAGCTAAAGGTGAATATTGACCGGGGTTCCAACAGGGGCATTGTCGTAGACCCAATCGGCGCCAGCATCTTCGATACGAACGCAGCCATGAGAGACTGGGCGACCAAGATGGCTTGAAGGCTCACGGGAATTACATTGCGGGTCGAAACAGGGAACACGATGCACCCCATATCCTTGGTAACCACCACCATCTGGGGTTCGAGCTAAGGCGTTCCATTTCTCCATCCAGATTCCCGGAAATAGTCGTGATTGAGCTAGGGCAATCTTATTTTTTATATAAAAAACTCCCGAGGGCGTTGGGGTGCCCCGTTTACCACTGGAGATCAGATACTCGGCTTGTTTTTCGGAGCCATTCATTATAAACAGTCGTTGTTTTGTAAGATTGATGTCAATATACAATCCCGGCCAAAGTCCGGCGACAAAGTCTGGGTAGACGACTTTCTCAGTGAAAGGGATGGCTCTGGTGTTGATTGCCAACGGGGAGCTACTGGTATCTGTTCGTTCGGTTATTGTACGGGTAACATCTTTAGCCAGTCGTGTAATATCCGTTTCTCGGCCGTCTCTCCCCTCTTGGGTAACCTGCTGGGTATCAAACAGAGTCGTTTTAGGTAGCATCTTGATATTGATCTTTGCTGAAATGGCAGAGCCAAGGTAGTTACTAACTTTTGTTTGTGAAACCTGATAACTAATACGACCGTTGACGGGGGAAAAATCGAGAAACGAGAACTGAT
>JBBTZC010000003.1:0-5662 GCA_038078495.1 Patescibacteria group bacterium
TGCGAAGGACGACGGTTCGTCTTGGCGCAGCCGACCGGATTTGAACCGGCGATCTGGAGCACGAAGTGCGAAGGACGACGGTTCGTCTTGGCGCAGCCGACCGGATTTGAACCGGCGATCTCCTCCGTGACAGGGAGGCGCTTTAAGCCAGGCTAAGCTACGGCTGCAAAAAGCTAACAGCATTCAGCAATCGGCTGTCAGCTTTTTTATTTTCTCAAGAATTAACGAATTAATCCAGGACATTCAGGCAAAATCATTTACTGAAAACTGAAAACTGAAAACTGAAAACTGAAAACTATATCCCGATGTATCTTTTGACTTTATGTTTAGTGAGAGCCTCCTTGTACCAGTCTTCGTAAGACTGGTCGGCTCCGTCGCTTTTCTCTAGCAACTGAACAACTTGGTAGCCAAATTGGGTTTGGATGGGGTTAGATATTTGGTTGACGGTTAGTTTTGCGACTTCTTCTTCAAGTCCTGGTGCTATCTGGGCGGCCAACTCACCCTTACGCCAAAACCCGATATCCCCACCCGTATTAGCAGTTTTTGCGTCTTGACTGAAAGTCTTAGCAACTTCGGCAAAGTCCTTTCCACCAGCAACTTGTTTTTTTGCTTCGTTTGCTGAAGCTAAATCTAGCGTCAAGATATGTCGGAGATGCCACCTCACCAGTACCGAATTTTTCACTTTTTCTTTTAATATCTGTTCGGCCAGGATCTGTTGGTATTCCACAAGAGTCATATTGTAGAGCTTGCCCACTTTTTGCTTAATTTCATTGGGGTCGCCCTGCTTGTCAAAAGCGATTTTTAACTCCTCGGCCGTGACACCGATACGCCTACGTTGAGCTTCCAAGTAAATTATCCTATCTTCGATCAACCCTTCTAAAACTCTTTTTCGCAATTCACTGTCTGTTGGCGGACGACTACTTGCATCGCTAGGCGCTTGGCGACTGAAAGTGTTTAAGAAATTTAGACGAGCTAAGAATTGGTAAGACCAAACGAGTGTGGCGTCCACCTTAGCGGCCGGAAAAGGATAAAGCTGGCTTAAATTATGAGACAGAGTCGCCTCTGATTTTTTGGGGTAAATCTGGATAAAACCAAATATCCCAAAGCCGATATAAACAACTAATATCAGCACCGCTGTGTCGATAAAAACAGTGGAGGGGTTTTTGACGTGGCGCTGGACCAATGCTCCCAAAAAGGGGATACGGGTGTGAAGAAAAAGCCAACACTTTCGGTACGTCTGGATAACAAATCTAACCGTACTACCAGCAATTTCCAGAATCGTTTCTAAAATGAATTTAGCCCTGGCCAAGTTGTCCATATGATGTTTGCTATTACCACCATAACAGCTAGGCCGACGAAGATAAAATGCCACATTATCGGTTTACGATCAGATTCGATCACGCGCCAAGATTGCCAGACTAGATAAAAAACAATCGTGCCAAGCATGGATTTTTGGAAAATACTGATCGGCCAAAATTGGGTCAAAGACGTAATTTGTGAAGTAAACAGACCAACTAACGACCAAATTAGAATATCATCTTGGCCGATTGGACCGTGCGAACCAACTGCAATCAAGCCGATCAAAGCCGAACCGATAAAAATAACGAGCGACACCAAAAGCGGTGAAGCATACCCGTTGCCAAGCCAGAAATGCACTAGAACCAAGAGTAGGGCGATAGTCGCAAAGAGCGGCAGTTCAAGCTGACGCAGAAACAACAAAACTCCGTTCACGACAAGTAACGTTAAGAGTAGATTTCCGGTTAAAGAGTTGGGCAGGAAATCCCAGATAATACCGACAATGGCAATTTGAATCAACCAGAGAAAAATTAAGCTTTTTGGTAATTTATTGAGAGAGTACATCTCATAATCTCCTTACTTCAAAGTAAAAGAGCTACCGATAGTGAAAATAATGTCTTCGCTACCGGTCGTAGCCTTATTTTCTGACGGCTTAAGACCAAATCTTCGTTTCAGTAGCGCCAGGGTGTATGGTTTGTCGTTTAAGTAGGTAATGGTTGAGTTCTTTTGGATACTTGCGGAGGTTTCCACTCGACTGACGGTATAACCAAGCGTGGTAAGTTTTTTCTTTAGATCAGTACCGGCATCTTTTTTGCCCGTGGCGTCAACGATCTTGATTCGAGCTGTTTCCTTAACAAGATACGGTTCAGGTAAAGCGGTCATGGCAAATTCTTGGACCTCAGTCCAATCGTTCTCACCCAGACGGGGAACGAGAACATACTGACCGATATTGTTAACAGTAGAAACTAAGGGGCCGTTTGAACCATTGTCAAGGATGGCTGTTGTTGTCTTATCACTGTCAATTTCCGCGATCATTTTTGTCAAGCTGACTATTTCGTTACTTTGAAGATCGGTCTTGAAATTGCGTCCGATAGTTGAGATTAGGTCAGTGATTTTTTTAGGGTTGACGAGGAAATTGAGCTGAAGTGCTTTCTCGCGAATGGCGCTAATTATCTGTTGTTGGCGGCGAGTCCGGTCAAAATCACTTGTTGTTTGGCGACTGCGAGAATACTTGAGCGCTGTTTCGCCGTTAAGGTTTTGCAATCCAGCTTTGATACTAAACGGGTCATACCCAGTATTGGTGAGGTTCGGATATTTGGGGTCATAGATTGCCTTGTCAACATAAACTTGAATACCACCCATTTGGTCAACTATTTTTTTTACGCCGCTAAAATCTACTCGGGCAAAATAACTTACTTGAATTCCAAGAGCCTCAGCGATCGTTTTTTTCATTAACGCCCCCCCAGAATCGACTTTTGGATCGCAAGTTTTTTTTGCTTTCTGACAGGCGCTAGTACCGGAATTATAAACCTCATTTATTTTTGTTTTACGGTTCTCGGCCGAGTTGAAAACATACAGATCGCGCGGTACTGATAACAGAGCCATTTTTTTGTTGATCGGATCGATTGAGACAATTTCTATTGAATCCGTTAGACCGGCTGCGGCATCAATTCCTAAAGTCAGGATGTTTATCCGACTGTCGCCCTCACCCAATAATTGGTCTGGGGAAATTTCTCCGTTATGGCGGAAAAACGACGACCGATCATCGGCGTTCTTGGCGGAGATATTTTTAAAAGCAATTATTCCAGAAATTGTGATCCAGCCGACAGAACCGACAATTAAAATAATTAATCCAACTAAAAAAAATCGTAAACTCTTCCGTTGATTATTACCGCTCGGATCGATATTACGGCTTGAAACAGAAGCTCGAAATTGGGGATTTCGTCTAAGTAACATTACTTTTTCCACTCTATCACAAGCCGAAGGACGAACCTAGTAGCGAACCGCTGCCCGGGTAGTTGATGGGGGAGGATTTTCTTTCAATTGTAATAAGGCTTCTTGTAGCGAATCACCGTTAAGCTCAATAATCGGCTTGTCAAGTAACCAGCCCAACGTATTGGCGGCGGCCACACCCATGCGGGTGCCGGTGTAGGAACCCGGGCCGGTCAATACTCCAACAGCGTCAATTTGCTCGATTTTTGTTTTGGTTAATTTCAGTAACTCGTCGGTTAGTTGCTGGAGATCCTGGGCTCGAACGGGCGAGACCATTTTTTTGAATTTACCGTTTGAAAATAACGCCACGCCAGTGCAGTCACGGGCAGTCGTATTAAAAACCAAGATTTTTAGAGGGTGTGAATTTTCTTGTTTGGTCATCGATAATTTCTAGTTTGATGGACTTAATGTTGGGCGGAAAATGTTCCAGGCCAATTTCCGGCCATTCGATAATGGTCAGGGTCTTTGCGGCGCCCAGATAGTCTTTCCAGCCAAAGGATGTTAGCTCTTCTGGCTTCAGACGGTAGAAATCAAGATGGACAACTTCTTTGATACCGTTGTGGTCGACAGGATAGTGTTTTTCCAAAACAAATGTGGGGCTAGTAACCCGACCATCGTAACCCATTTCCTTGAGAATATGTTGAGTTAGGGTTGTCTTGCCACTGGCGAGCGGGCCAGAAAGGGCTAGTACGTCCCCAGATTGCAGATGTTTGAGAATGTCTTCTGCAATTGAAGGGAGTTGGGGAAACGTGACGATCATAGTTCCCGGGCAGGGATTCGGACCCCGATACACGGCACCAAAAGCCGTAGTCCTACCGTTAGACGACCCGGGAATATATACGTATTTTACCCTTAAACTACTAATTTGTCAGGCACGAAAAAGGACTCCTTGCGGAGCCTTCTTCGGAAGCCAATAAGCCGGGTTCTGTTCCGCCAGCTGGCGGAAAACGATCATCTATCTGTGAGGCAGTACTGCCTCACCAGAGTTACGTCAAAGACGTAACATCTAATGCGTTGAGACCAATATTTATACTTCGAGACCGAAGTGGAGCTCTTTATTCCTTTTGGGAACTTTGAACTTAAGACTTAAATATTGGCCCACTCAACTTGCACCACGCTGGGTTTAGCTACTCGCCTTATTACTAAGGACGATTGTGAGCTCTTACCTCACTCTTTTCACCTTTGCCCTTTCGGGTAGTTTTGTTTCTGTGCCACTTTCCCTTAGATTGCTCTAGCCTGCCGTTAGCAGGAGCGCGTCTCTATGGTGCCCGGACTTTCCTCCCAGCCCCACTTTTGGGGACAGGAGCGAGTTGTTAAATTTCACCTACCCGCTGCTCTCAAAAGTGGAGCTGGGCGATCGTTTCGACTTCGAGAAAACTATAGCAGATGAGGCCTGAAAAGTCAACCCAAAAAGCTTTGACGATGAAGTGGGCTTGGACCGATAACGTCGAGAGCTTTTTTATGGGCAGGCGTTCCGTAACCGGCATTATTGCGCCAGCTATATTGCGGGTAAAATTGGTGATAGACGCCCATTAATTGATCACGAAAAACTTTAGCGACTATCGAGGCGGCGGCAACGGGGTAAAAAAACTGATCACCCTTAACTATCTTAATATGGGGATGATTAGATATACGGTAATTGTCAGTTAGTACTAAATCAAAAACCATTTTCTCCAAACATCGCTGGTATGCCAATTCCAACGCCTCACTTAAACCCAGGACATCTATCTCAATATTACTAGCTTGACCAAAGGATAATTGTTGTGAATATAGTTCAATTTCCCCTGCTAATAAAATCCTTTGTTTAACCGAAATCAATTTCGAATCATGAACTCCAGTTAGGGGATGATAAATTTCCACTGCCACAACAACAAGTGGTCCACAAAGCGCTCCGCGTCCAACCTCATCTACCCCAATGATTTTTTCGTACCCAAGCGACTGGATTTCTTTAACGAACTCGTGCCTTGGTGACCTTGGAAATCGTCTTTTTAATTTGGTTGTTTTCTTTGAGAAATTGTCCAGTGATGGATTTGGCATTGTTCATAATATCCTCCGGAGTGCCTTCGGCGACAAGACAACCGCCCTGATCACCACCATCTGGTCCGAGGTCGATTATCCAATCTGCACAACGGATAACCTCAAGATTATGTTCGATAATAATAACGGTGTTACCCTTATCTACTAATTGGTAGAGAACTTTTAGAAGACGTTGAATATCATCAAAATGCAATCCTGTTGTTGGTTCATCAAGGATATAAAGTGTTTTTCCTGTTTCACGTTTGGCTAATTCGGTAGCCAATTTTATCCTTTGCGCTTCACCTCCGGAAAGAGTGGTTGCCGGTTGGCCAAGGCGCATATAACCCAAGCCAACAGC
>JBBTZC010000003.1:5762-10316 GCA_038078495.1 Patescibacteria group bacterium
CCACGAAGATTGAAACTAAATCTTGAAGCTTCGTAACCTCTTTCGGCCGCCTCACGGGTGTTGGCAAATAGTTCTCGGATCGGGCCCAAGGTTCCGGTGTAAGTTGCCGGATTACTTCTTGGAGTTCGTCCGATAGCAGTCTGATCAACGTTTATGATATTGTCGATATTCTCTATGCCTTCTATTTTCTCGTGTGGCGAAGGCTCTTGAGTGCTGGAATGAAAGTTGTTCTCCAAGGCAATAGCTAGGGTGTCCTCAACTAAGGTGGATTTTCCGCTTCCCGAAACTCCCGTAACACAGATTAAACGGTTCAAGGGGAATCTCACGGTCAGGTTTTTTAGGTTGTTACCGGTGGCATTAATTATGTTTAGAGATTTTGCATCGTGGTCGTGTCTGTGGCCAGGGAGCTCTACGCGCTTTTTTCCTGATAGATATGCGCCTGTAATAGATTTTGGATTACTCTTGATTTGTTCCGGCGTACCTTCAGCAATAATCTCACCGCCCAGCTCTCCTGCTCCCGGACCCATGTCGATAATATGATCGGCAATAAGCATGGTGTCCTTGTCGTGCTCAACCACAATTACGGTATTGCCTCGTTCTTTAAGCTCTCTAATTGTTTGAAGTAACTTTTGATGATCCCGAGGATGCAGACCGATAGATGGCTCGTCAAGAATATAAATAACACCGGTTAGACCACTTCCAAGTTGGGTGGCTAAACGAACTCGTTGAGCCTCACCACCTGCTAGAGTCGAGGTAGTACGGTTCAGGGTAACGTAACCAAGACCAACTTCTAGAAGATATCCAAGTCGTTCTGCAACTTCTTTGATAATTGGAGCGGCAATCTTTTTGTGGCCGTTATCTGCGAAAGTAGTTTTAAGCTCTTCGAAATACTTAGCGGCTTGTTCAATGTTCAAACTTGTAACATCAATTATGTTCTTGTCCTGAATTTTGATCGAAAGCACTTCGATACGTAAACGCTGTCCGTGACAGGTTTGGCAGATTCGCTCAACCATGTATTTCTCAATCTCATTTTTCAGATAATCAGAATCTGTTTCGCGATATCTTCGTTCTAGATTGGGTAATACACCTTCAAATAGCTCTGGGTCACCGTTACCCGAACCAGGCTCGCCGTGAAGAATCGTGTTTAGAGTCGCTTCCGGCAATTCACCGACAGGTGTATCCAAGCTGAAGTGGTATTTTGTGGCCATGGCATTTAGGGTTTTTTGGTACCAATTAGAGTGTGATGTGGTACGGCTCCAGGGTCGGATGGCTCCTTCGGCTAAAGTTAGGCGTGGATTGGGAATGACCAATTCTTTATCCGCAACCATCTGTAAACCCAATCCTTGGCAAGTCTGACAGGCACCCTCGGGGTTGTTGAAAGAGAAAAGTCTTGGTTCTATATCTGGAAACTGCCAACCACATTGGTTGCAGGCGTACCTTTGAGAGTAAAAACGTTCTTTGGTGAGATCCGGATTTATAGCAAGCAAAAGACCACTCCCAAGTTTAAGCGCTTTTTCAACTAATTTAAGTAGTTCGATATGGGCAACGTTTTCTGATTGTTCGTTAGAAACAGGAAAATCTTGTGTGCCGACAAGCAATTCAATCGTATGGCGTTTGTTCTTGTCTATATTCAAAGTCAAAGCTTCGTCGATATCCATTTCTACAGTGTCGAAACGAACCCTGATGATATTAGATTTTCTCGCTTGTTTAAGATGATATTTATGTTCGCCTTTGCGGTTTTGAACGGCTATCACAAAAACTTTCACCTTAAGGGTTTCTGAAACGACAAAGTCACGCATAATCAACCGGGCGATAGATTCAATCGTTTGAGGTTTTATAGCTATTCCACATTTTGGACAAAAAGGCGTTCCAGCTCGGGAAAAGAGCAAGCGAAGAAAGTCGTAAATCTCGGTTGCAGTGGCGACGGTTGATCGTGGGTTACGAGAAGCGGTTTTTTGATCGATGGCGATTGCCGGAGAGAGACCTTCGATGTAATCAAAATCCGGTCGTTCAATATCACTTAAGAACTGGCTTACATAAGAAGATAAACTTTCAACGTATCTACGTTGGCCTTCGGCAAAAATCGTGTCAAAGGCCAGAGATGATTTTCCCGAGCCAGATAATCCAGTAATAATAGTTATTTTATTTTTTGGAATAGTAACAGTAAGATTTTTCAAATTATGGGTACGAGTCCCCACGATTTGGATGAAGTCTTGGCTGTCTCTGGTTTGGTTGGGCTTGATAAACTTTTTGATCATAATTTTGCTTGAAAAGAGTTTGCTTATTTAAGAAAACTCCATGCTGTCGGAAATTATACTGCATATTTAGACGAGATTGCAAGAGTCGACCCCGTGTAATGTGATGACTAGACCCTTGCAATTAGTTTTTATTTGGCTACAACAAGGAAAGCGAAACAAGTGCGAGAAATATGCCGCTACACGCGGGACTTGGAGTACCAAAAGCGCGCATCGACATATTTCTCGCACCGCACTTAATAAGAAAATAAGTTAATAAGGAGGTGTAAGTTGAAAGGAGCAATGGATACAAACGGTCCGGGTACAATTGTTGGGGTTAATGTCTCTCTGTCGGGTACGTTGAAAGACCAAAATGATATTTCGGTCTTTGGTATGGTTGAAGGTGAGGTTGTTTCGGAAAAAACAGTTACGATCGGCCAGACGGCACAAGTCAAGGGACCGGTAAAAGGAGAATTGGTAACAATAGCGGGAGTTGTCCGCGGTGCTATTAGTGCCAGTGAAAAACTTGAGCTGTTGGAAACAGGTAGAGTTTTTGGCAGTATCGAAACGAAAAATCTAGTAATCCATTCCGGCGGACTTTTCGTCGGCAAATGCGAGATGCCAACCGGCGAGGAAACGGTCGAAGAGCCGGAAGCTGTGGCCGATTCCGCATCGGAAGAAACATCAACTGAAGAGACATTGGTTCCCGACGAAGAGTAACCTTGAATGTATTATTACATCATGGAGCCGCCTTCAAGTCGGGCGGTTCGCCAGACCTACCAAAGATTGCGTGATCTGCTAACAAATCTCGGCATCGCTGGCGAGATGATGGCGGCGAGTCCTGCGCGTACTCCCGAGGAATTGGCAATGATGGGTTTGGAACGCGGTTACAGCACGATAGTCGCCGTAGGTGGGGATTCGTTTGTTAATTATATCGCCCAAACGGTAATCGGCCAGGCGGTTCTAGGAATAATTCCAGTCGGTGAAGCCCAGCAAGTTTCTGAATTGATTGGAACCAATAATATGAAAAGTGCGGCTGAATTTTTAAAATTTCGTCGTTTGAGTACATTCAACACCGTAACGGCTGACCCGGATTCATTGATCTTTCTGGACGCAGTCTTAGAACCACCAAAACTTGCCAAGGTCAGTTTTGTCATTGACGGTAAATTAAGGGGCTACGCCTATTTCAATAAACTAACTATTACAAAAAACTTGGAAATAAAAATTGAAAGCGAGCATTTGGTAGAACCAAGAAAGGTTTTGGGTATATTTTCGGTCGGCGGAACCGTCGTTAAGTCTATTAGTCAGTTTCACGGTCGGAATGTTCGGCTCACGTCTGAACCAGATCTTGCCCTGTTGGTCGATCGTCAACCAGTTGCCCGAACGCCGCTTCAACTTCGCCTTAACCCAAACTCCTTGAAAGTTATTACCAAGCGTGGTAGTATTCTCTAGAGCAACGAAAAAAATAAATTTTTTCTTTCTCACGCTTTCGCGCTTGAAATGGAACAAATTTTCAGTCCAGTTCAGGATGTACTTTAACCGATCCAAAGATTCGGTCTGTTCGAAACGGAGTTAAAATCATGACTAAATCACGTTTTTCCTCCCGAAGGAGTCAAAATAGAGCGCAAACTTCTTACTAACGATCAGATTGTAGCGAGCGAAGTCTACTTGATAATGCCCGATGGCCGTTCGGCCGGGAAAGTCTCGATAGACCAGGCAAAGTATTTGGCTAGTCAGTACGAATTGGATTTAGTGTTGATTAACGTCAACGCTACTCCACCGATAGCCAAGATCCTTGACTACAACAAATTTCGTTACCAGCAAGAAAAACAAGCTCGCGGTAGTGGTAAAAAAGTAAGTCAGCTCAAAGAAGTTCGTTTAAGTTACCGAATCGATCCCCATGATCTTGAAACAAAAGCTAACCAAGCAAAAAAGTTTCTTGAAGATGGGCACTTGGTACGGGTTTTCATTAAACTACGAGGTAGAGAGAATTTGTTTCTTAATCAAGCCAAAAGTGGTTTAGAAAAATTCCTGGAACTTTGCGGCGGCCAATGGGAGCAATCTATCACCCAGGTAGATAAACGTATTCAGGCCGTAATTAAACCTAAGAAATAATAATGCCCAAACTTAAAACTCATAAATCTAGTTTCAAACGAATGGTTCGCTTATCTGCGAACGGGAAATTAATGATGAGAAAAATGTCTGTTGCTCACAGGGCAAGATTTAAGTCCAAAAGAGCAAAACAACTTTCAACCCAGAATATCGCAGTAACTGGTAAAACAGCAAAAAAATTACAAAAAATATCCTTTAGATGAAAATG
>JBBTZC010000004.1:0-3770 GCA_038078495.1 Patescibacteria group bacterium
TTGGCGACAACAGAATTACATAAAGTTCCAGAAACGATTATCTCTCGTTGTTTGAGGTATCAATTTCATAGAGCGGCTCCAGACAAGATCGTAACCATCTTAAAAGAAATCGCTGTTAAGGAAGGAATAAAACTCGAAGATGACGCCGCCTTATTACTTGCCGAAAGAGCCGAAGGATCTTACCGTGATGCTTTGAGTTTACTGGGTAATGTTAGCGGAGAAAAAGATTTAAATGCCACCAACTTACGAGTGTTGATCGGTTTACCAAGCGCCGAGGTTATTAACCAGCTACTTTCAGCAGTTGCTAATGGACAGCCTAAAACCGTTGCCAGTTTGCTTAAAGTTTTTGTTGAAGAAGGGCTAGATGTCGGCGTACTGGTACGAGCGATGGCTAATAGTTGTCGATCTCAGATTTTTAATTCACAAGGTTCGGACGTATCTATAACGGCACCGTTACTCGAGGAGCTACTTCTCGCACTGGCTAAGGCCCGACACTCAATTGATGCAACCTC
Source organism: Patescibacteria group bacterium (assembly GCA_038078495.1). Classification (GTDB taxonomy): domain Bacteria; phylum Patescibacteriota; class UBA1384; order 2-12-FULL-50-11; family 2-12-FULL-50-11; genus JANLIQ01. Next base: position 513 of record JBBTZC010000004.1, read on the forward strand.
ATTGCTTTGCGCCTCTCTTATTTCTGCTAGTTTGACCCGGGAGAGTAAGGGAAGTCAAATCACCACCAGTAGCGAGCCTCCAGCAAGTACGGTAACTGATCTTAGTGAGAAGGAAGTCCAGACAGCCCCTTCTGTTGATACGGTTAGCGCTACACCAGTTAAGGTGGACGACTCAGGAGCATTTTGGCCAAGTTTCCTTGCTGCTGTTCACGAAAAAAATCACGCCCTCTACGCAGTTGTTAGTTCGGCCAATTTCGAGGGCATAACTGATGACAAGCTGATTATCGCCGTTAAGTTTCGGTTTTACTCAGAGCGTCTTTTTGAGCTAAAAAACCGAAACCTTATCGAAGAAATTGCGAAACAAATAGCTGGTCGCAAGTTAGTTTTAGAGTGCCTTGTTAAAGCCGACCTTGACTCTGGAACCAATAAAGAAGAAGACTTACTAAGCACGGTTGTCGAAGTATTTGAAATTAATGAATAAGACTGGGGGCTTGGGATATTCGTCGACAGTACGCAGTCCCGTCATTCCAGCGATGACGGTCTGCTCGAGTCTCAACTTTTCACCTCCGCTTCTAGCGGAGACCGAGCGTGAAAAGTTTCCGACACGCCTGTCGAAAAATATCCCCAGCCCTAAAGAGGAGAGATGAATAAGGAGAATATCGGTAAATTACCACCCCAAAACTTAGAAGCTGAATCCGCTGTATTAGGTGCGGTCTTGGTAAACAAAGAAGCGATGGACAAAGTTGCTGATATTTTAATCTCAGAAGATTTTTATAGTCAGGCTAACCAAACCATCTTCCGTGCAGTACTGCGACTGTACGAGAAACGCTCACCAATAGATTTAGTAACCCTAACTAACGAGTTAGAAGGAGTTAAGGAGCTCGATCAAATTGGTGGTCCGGCATACCTCGCGGATCTAGTAAATTCAGTTCCAACAGCATTGCACGTTGTTCACTATGCCGAGATCGTTGGCCAGAAATCTGTTTTAAGACGCATTCTTAATGCTGGGCAAAAGATTGCCGAACTAGGTTACGACGAAGACAAGGAAGTCCAGATTATTATGGATGAGGCAGAGCAAGCGCTCTTCAATGTCTCGCGCAAAATGGTCTCTGACAACTTTCTGCCAATCTCAGATATCTTGGCTGCCAGTTTTGACCGTATTGACCGGCTCCACCGAGAAAAAGGACTACTACGAGGTGTAACAAGTGGCTTCAGGGAACTAGATAACAAACTCTCCGGTTTCCAGCCATCAGATTTGATAATCCTTGCTGCCCGACCCAGTTTAGGAAAAACAACACTCGCTCTTAATTTCGCTCTTAACGCCGCAGTCAAAGCCAAAGTACCTGTTGGATTCTTTTCGATGGAGCAGTCACGAGAACAGATTGTCGACAGACTACTTTGTGCCCAAGCGATGGTAGATGGTTGGAAACTACGCACCGGAAACTTGAGCGAAAGCGACTTCCCGGCCATCGGTATGGCAATGGGAACACTGGCCGAGGCGCCGATATTCATTGACGATTCTCCGATCCTAACACCGATTGAGATTCGAACACGAGCCCGCCGTTTGCAAGCAGAAAATAAGCTTGGTTTAGTTATAGTCGACTATCTCCAGTTATTAGAAGCACGCCGTGGTTACGGTGATAACAATCGAGTCCAAGAAGTGTCGGAGATCTCACGGTCTCTGAAGGCTATCGCCCGTGAGCTCAACGTGCCGGTCATCGCTTTGTCCCAGCTTTCACGAGCCGTTGAGAGTCGGGAAAAGAAAATGCCACAACTTTCCGATTTGCGTGAATCTGGCTGTTTGGCTGGCGATACCCGAATCGTTCGGGCTGATACCGGCGAAAAAGTGACGATGAGTGAACTAGCTAAACGCTCTGACCAATCACCGATCCCAGTTTTCTCACTCGATGAAAATTATCAACTGGTGGTCAAGCCGATGACAAAAGTTTTTTGCAGTGGCCGGAAAAAACTCTTCGCTCTTAAGACTCGAAGCGGCCGGATCATCAAGGCTTCGGCCAATCATCCCTTTCGGCGGATTGATGGTTGGAAACGGTTGGATAATTTAGCTATCGGCAATCGGGTTGCGCTACCAAGAGCTCTACCTACTCCGGTGACATCGAAGAGTATTTCTAGTGATGAACTTGTTCTATTGGCTCACTTGCTTGGTGATGGTTGCACGGTCGCGCGCCAACCGATTCATTACACCAGCGCCGATACGGCCAATCTGAAAATCGTTGGCCAAACCGCCAAACGCCTTTTTGGTATCACTCCTAGGCTCATAAAACAGAAGAATTGGTGGCATATTTATTTGCCGAGTCCTTATCATCTTACCCACGGCCGGTCACATCCAATTACCGTCTGGTTAAATTCTCTAGGAACTGGCTTACGCCGGAGCTATGAAAAAGAAATTCCAGCGGCCGTTGGGGCAACCGGAACCAAAGGTATCGCTTTGTTCTTGCGTCATCTGTGGGCGACAGACGGCAATATTTCCTGGAAAAAACTGCCCGGTCGTTTGATTGGCGGAGCCATTTATTACTCATCAACCAGTGAGATATTGACTCGCGAAGTCCAGCATTTACTTTTGCGCCTGGGCATTATTGGTTCAATCAGCACTACTGTTAAAACCGGATATCGACCGAGCTACCAAGTCCATATTCAAGGTGCTAAGCAGCAGTTAGAATTTCTGACGCTGGTGGGTTGTTACGGTGAGCGAGGAAAAATAATTCCAGATCTTATAACTGCTTTGAACAAAGTCGTCAGTAATCCTAATAATGATGTTGTTCCGAAAGAGGTTTGGCCTGAGATAATAGCTCCGGCCAAAGTTACGGCGGGTGTGAGCTGGAGAGAGTTTAGCGCTCAGGCTGGTATTAGCTATTCTGGTAGCTCACTTTTTAAAGCCGGACTGGGTCGAGCTCGTTTGGCTCATTTCGCTGATGTGCTGAAAGATGAGAGCTTAAAGAACTTAGCTATTTCGGATGTCTACTGGGACGAGATTGTCGCCATCGAGTCACTGGGAACGGAAGAAGTTTACGATGCGACCGTGCCGGAAACTCATAATTTTGTCGCTAACGACATTATTGTACATAATTCGATTGAGCAAGACGCTGATGTGGTTATGTTTATGTATCGTGAAGATTACTACGATAAAGACACCGAGCGCAAGGGTATTACAGATATTCTAATTCGCAAACATCGTAACGGTCCAATCGGCGAAGTGGAGTTAATGTTCAAGGCTGAACACGCCCGTTTCTACGATAT
>JBBTZC010000005.1:0-3736 GCA_038078495.1 Patescibacteria group bacterium
CTGTTCCGGTAAGACACCGATTTTTTCTTTATAGTCATCTCGGTGGTAAACCAAGGTATCTGTAACACCGCGTCTCAAAGAGTAAACCGAAACCGAGTCGTTCACCAGCTGAAGGGCATCGTTGTCACCAGTGACAATCACTGTTTGCAAACCATCTTTTGTCGCAATAGTGGCTAGCGACCCAATCAAGTCATCGGCCTCAACGCCCTGTTGTTCGTAAAGTGGGATATTCAATACCTCAACAATCTGGCGGACGCGCGGGATTTGCAAAACTAGCTCGTTATCGGTCTCTTTGCGATGAGCTTTGTAGCCGTCATAAATCTCATTACGGAACGTCTCTCGACCCTTGTCAAAACAAGCGACAACATAGTCTGGCTTTTCGTCTTTTATTGCTTTCAAAAGAGCGTTAGCAAAACCGTAAACGGCGTTAACCTGCTCGCCTTTCGGCGTCGTTAGCGGCGGAAGCGCGTGAAAAGATCGGTGAATTAGGGCATTTGAGTCTAGAAGTAGAATTTTTGGTAGTCCCTTCGACATTTAAGTTGAAGATACCCGAGAAACCAGTTTTTAGCGAGGGGCTTGATATCGACCAAGTGGTTGCGAGGGAGATATCCAGGCCTGCGTAATTGCAGGCCTTGACAGCGCCGAGGGGGGGGGTAGAGTCGAAGTATATAGAGGAGGAGGAATGTTTATGAAACAAACAATAGTCTGGACAGTAGTAGCATTGCTAATTGGAGTGACGCTGGGTTTTGGCTTCCGGGCACCAATAGCTGACGTTTTAAATTTGCAAGCTCTTGAAACTCAACAAATCTTGCCTGCGAAGTTTACTTTACCCCCTGAGCCATACATAGCTAGCTTTAATTTGGATCACGGTTGCACCCCTCCAAAGTATTGGACCGGTAACGGTTGTGCTGACGTTAGCGAGTGGACGCCAGGCGATAATGATTTCTTCTGGAACTGCATTAATTCCGTGAGACCTCAACCACCAACAGCCGCTCAAGTTTCTTCGTGTATCCAACAAACTGAAAAAGGACACCCGCGCTAGCGACCGAGTAGCGCCTCAACTCGTCGCGACATCGTTTCAGGCTGGACAAAGAGATAACTAGTCGATCTTTTCGAAACCAACTTCCGTCCCCCAACCCAGCTCACCACCAACTAGCTCTGGTGTTACTCCGGCTAGCATTGCCTCAAATCCGTTTTTTCCATCCATCATCCTCATACAATACACCCTATCAATTTTAACTCCGAGGTAGTACTTGACAAAATAGTAATACTTGCTACTGTAGTAATACAATGCTTTATCAGTCTAAGGTTACCCGCAAGGGACAAGCCACGATTCCAGTTAAATTAAGGCAGAAACTCGGCCTGAAAGTTGGCCAGTATTTTAACTACTCGCTCGACCCCAAGACCAATACGATCGAGATTAAGCCTATACCCGACTTCAGCGAGTTACGAGGGATTTTTAAGACCAATATCAAGTGGAACAAAAAATTGGCCCAGAAAGCTTTCGAAGAAGGTATGGTGAACGATTATATCGCCAAGCAAAAACGAATCGATGGTTACCGCTGATACCGATGTCTTGATTCGATACTTAACCAACGACGATCCCGAAAAGGCGGCTCGATTCGGTCGCTTTATTATCAAAAAAGGTCAAACAATCGCTATTTCCGATGTGACTTTCGCGGAAATATTCTTTGTGTTAACCAAGCGATATGGATACCCGTCAAATGAGGTCGCTACCAAGCTGGCTCTGTTGGTTGAGAATTCTTCGGTCCGATGTAATAAACCGAGAATGCTAAGCACTCTTTCAATACTTGCCAATCGTAATATTAGTCTAGCTGATGCTTACTGCGCCGCTGTTGCCATTGAAACAACATCTGGACGGGTTCTATCTTTTGACCACGATTTTGACAAAATAGCCGGTATCAAACGAATCGAGCCCTAGAGCCTGCTTGCAATCTCTTCTTGAAGCGAAAACGAGAAAATTTTGAGCGAAAAATGATGAATCATGAGGAGAGATAGTGGTAGCTACCTTGACGATTGATTCGCATTTTGGAGCCAAAATTAGCCGTTTGTAGCTATCTGACTAGATTGCAAGCAGGCTCTCAACTAACTTGGTATTTTTCTAGCAGTTCTTCTAAGACCTGGCGATCGGAAAATGGAACAAGTTTGTCTCCAACGGCCATGACTTTTTCGGCGCCTTTGCCAGTTACGAGGACAACATCTTGCGGGCGAGCCATTTGGCAGGCTTTGGCAATTGCATCTTTGCGATCAGGTACTCGCCACCACCAGATATCTTCACCGTTATCTTTGTATTTGTACGGCACTTCTGATTCTTTGTTGATTTTCATCCGGCCGCCCTTGTTGGGACGCCCCCGCGGAACGCCAGCGGCAACTTCGTCAATAATAGTATTAGGGTCTTCGTTATACGGATCTTCGTTGGTAACGATCACGTAGTCGGCATAACGCCCAGCCAGCGCGCCCAATATTGGTCGTTTAGTTTTGTCGCGCTGACCCGTAGCACCGAGTACGGAAATTAGCTTACCGTGGACAGCCGGCTTAATCGTCTCATAAACTTTTTGCAGAGCATCGGGTGTATGAGCGTAGTCAACAATAGCGGTGAATGCCTGGCCGCAGTCGATCACTTCCATTCGGCCCGGCACCGGCTGGGCAATCCGTAACCCTTCCACAACTTCCTCAAGTGATAGCCCTAAGCCCAAACCAACGCCGGCTGCCGCTAAGGCGTTAGCAACATTAAACTCGCCTGGCATGGGAATGGAGATACTCGCCTGATGACCGCGAGCCAAGAGAACGAAGTCGGTTCCACCGGCTCGCTGATAAATCTTCTTGCCAACTAGGTCGGCATTAGATTTTAAGCTGTAAGTAACCGTTCTGTTGGCGCTATGCTTCAAGAAATGTTCAGCCGCTGGATCGTCTATATTGATAACCGAAAGCGCTGGTCGATGGCTAAATAGCTCCTCTTTGGCCAAACGGTATTTTTCCATCGTCTGATGGTAGTCCAGATGGTCATGAGTTAGGTTAGTAAATACTGCTACCTGGAATGGAATACCCCAGAGACGATGCTGATCGAGCCCAATTGAAGTTACTTCAATAACCGCGTCCTCGCAACCAGCGTTGACCATTTGCGAGAGTAATTTCTGCAGCAGAAACGGGCTGACGGTAGTCATTTTGAGATTGTTCTCAATCAGTTTGTCGCCGATCTGGAAATCAACCGTCGTGGCCATACCAACTTTCCGACCACCGGCCTGCAGTACGGAAGTAATCAAGTGGGCAGTTGTCGTTTTGCCGTTTGTGCCGGTAATGCCAATGACGCGGAGCTTTCTGGCCGGGAATCCATAGATTGTAGCGGCTACCACACCGCGAGCGAGATGGTAAAAATTGACCAACCAATCAGGACTAATTTGTCGTAATTTTCGTTTTAAACTCATGAAGTAGTCTTTCTTCGTCGCCTTTCAACGAACTGGTACATGGTATACCAAAATCCACTGTGAACCAAGTCCCAGGAGCCTAAAAGTCGAACCGACTGGCCGCCAAATTGGGTTTTGAAGCGAGTTAGTCCGGAGTGGGGATGAGAGCTATCGCTAGCTTTCAGCTCTCGGCTTTCAGCTCTCGGCTTTTCGGTGTCGGCTGATAGCTGATTGCTGATAGCTGTTTGCTGGAACGGGGCTATTGCCAATAAATCATAAATCGCGCAGCCATCGTGCTTAGCCCGTTTCAT
>JBBTZC010000006.1:0-7778 GCA_038078495.1 Patescibacteria group bacterium
ATTTAGTGCTTGACAAATTAGCGCTGTTTGATATCATTCTTCTACATGCCCGGTACCATTTGTACCGGTTTTTCTTACATATTCTAACATTGACTTTTTTGCTACAGAGGCATACAATGATCGGGAAATAGCAACCGAATACTGCCCGTATTGGGTGGGTGGTTGTCGCAAGACAGCATAGGTTGTTCCTCCCTCTGCCCCAGGCTGAAATGCTTGACGGTACGGAGGTATTTTCATTCGTATCCTTGACAGACTTGGATTTTGTGTTACATTAATCATAGCAACGCAACCCCGGGTTTACCCGGGGCTTGTTTATTACTTAAAACAACCTCTTCTTTAATTCGATTTAAGTAAAGGTGCCAGCACTGTCGTAATTCCCAGGCCATATTTTCTTCGTAACCCATAAATAAGATCACTTTCCTTTTGTCTTGGGTGACATAGTTCTTTAGCTCTAGGTAGTCGCTGTCTCCCGTCATCACGATGACAACATCCAATTCATCGATTGAGCGGACGACATCTAATACAATTTCGACATCGACATCGGCCTTTTTGATAATCTTGTTACCAACTCGGGTGTATTTCAGGGGCTTGGTTCGAAGGGTGACTACTTCCTTAAGCTTTTCTAGGTAGTTTTCAGTTCCCTTGAAACTCTCATCACTTTTTGCCGGAATGCCAATATGGTAGTTAATGAACTTTAAGTCGGAGTGGGTTTCAAGTAGAGCTTTGAGTTTTCTGAGGTCAATTCGCCAGTGGTATTTTTTGTATCCGTGGTAGAGGTTTGAGTCGTCGATAAAAAGACCGGTTTTTTTACCATTTAGCTTCGCAAGGATTTTAGTGCTAGCGATATCAATTTTGGCACCAGCCATACCCTAAAACTCCCCCTCTCCCCTGTAAGTGGATAAAAACAAACCCTCCATGTACTTTTACAATGCAGTATTCTTATGGGGTAGTCAACTAATTTAACAGGTCAGAAATGCTTACCTCTTCTACCTGTTTTGGCAACATCCAGAGGACGTCCGTCCAATTCCGACAAAGTGACGCGATATCACTAGTATTCTGTCGGGATAGTATGCTACAGTAGTTGCATGAAACTATCTGCCCGACAAGAACAGATAATTATCGCCTTACTCTCAAGTAACCGTACGCTTCCAGACCTGTTAGCTATCCCGCTACTAAAAGATTCGAGCGAGCGAACGCTCCAACGCGACCTTGGTGAGTTAATCATGACTGGCTTTGTCGATCGTCGTGGCAAAGCCCGAGCAAGCACTTATTATGTAACCCCAAGGGGTAAGTTACAGACGGATTTGCCAGAGCCGACTCTGGAGCAAATATTTGCAAACGAATACAGGCCACCGACCACCTACGACTTTGCGCGATTAGAAACTATGGCGTCTCTGCCGCTCTTTTCAGAGGAAGAGTACCACCAGCTTGATGAGTATCACACAGTATTCCTTAGCAAGCTCAAGAATGCGTCCCCGGACATTATTCGTCGGGAGCGGGAACGGATCAGTATCGAGCTTGCTTGGAAATCCTCGCAGTTGGAAGGTAATACATATACCTTGCTCGAAACGGAATCTTTGATTAAAAACAAAACACTGGGTAAGGGGCGCACTCCCGAAGAAACCAGCATGATTCTCAACCACAAAAAAGCACTCGATTTTACGGAACAGAATCGTGAGCTTTTTGTTCGAAATCTTACACCGCAAACAGTTATCGAATTACACAAAATTCTTGGCCAAGGTCTAATTAGTCATGGTTTACGCGAAGGAGGGGTGGGAATTACCGGTAGTATCTATAGGCCTCTTGAGAATAAGTACCAGCTTCATGAGGAGCTAAACCGCTTATGTAGAGTCATAAATGCGAAGAGTTCTGTTTTTGACAAAGCGCTTCTAGCGTTTGTTTTCATCTGCTACCTCCAACCTTTTAATGATGGCAATAAGCGTACGGGTAGAATTCTCGCAAACGGTTTGCTCTACGCTCACGACTCATTTCCTCTCTCGCTACGAGCAGTCAGCACAAATACCTATAAAGTGGCGATGTTAGCTTTCTACGAGCTGGGGATTCTTGGGAATGCTAAGCAGGTAATGCTTTATCAGGCTCACTTTGCCGCCGAGAATTATTCTATATAACAGCAGATCGCGAAAGTTTAAATGAGTTTAAATGACCAACTTCTAATTGCCGGACGACCGTGTCTTGTAGTAACTGGCTAGCAAAGAATTCATCCTTGGTGATCTTGTTGGTGTATTGCCAAACTTGGTCAATTGCTTGTCCGATGTCATAAATAAAAGCCCGATCATCTGGATTCTTCATCACTCTTCGTACAGTGGCAGTAAGTCTCGTTCCACCTGGGGCTTAATATAAGGGTTGCTTGGTAGCTGAGTTAGAATATCCACTGGTCGACCAGCTACTTGAGCTAATTCTGTTTGTAAACCTCCCAGGTCAAGCAAACTCTTAGATTTTTTGAAGCGAACATACAGGTCGATGTCGCTAGTTCTAGTGGCTTCTCCCCGAGCATACGAGCCAAAAATACCAACATAGTTAGCATCTGAATCGCGACAGACTTCAACGACAGCCTTCAAAATCGGATCTCTTTGCAAAGTAGGGCTCATATGATGAGTATATCAAAATCAGCCAGTTTCAGTTTGAGCGACATGCCTCTTTTGTTCGTTGGCGATTTCTTCGAAAGTTCACGATCAATCCTTTTTGTTTACTCCGGTATAGCTGACATTAAGCTCGCTTTTAGAGAGCTCGACTGCAGAAATAGCTTTTTTGAGATCTTCAACCCCAGAGTCAGCACCAACAGCCAGGGAGTCAGTACTTAGAGCATAGACAGTGAAGCGATAGTTATGGGTTTTTCCTACTGGTGGACAAGGACCGTTATAGTTGTAGTTTCCAGATATGGTACGTCCCATAGTACCAGGAGGTCGAACACCTTGGACAAATGTTGTGACAGTGGCAGGAATATTCCAAACCATCTGTTGAGCTAAGTAAGGAGACCCTTTGTACTGTTCTTTATCTATATCCAAATCTTCAAAAATAATAGCTAGTGTTTTTACTTCTTTTGATACTTTCTTGATAGTGAACTCAGGGCTGATGTTTTCTCCGTCACAGGTGAATTGAGTTGGGAGGTTGTCGCCGTTAGCGAACGAAGGACTAGATAGCTGTATATCAACTTTTTTGCTTGAAGAACCTGTACGGTTTGTCAGCCAAACAATACCAGAGACAACAATAATGACAAGGAGGATGATGAGTGTTGCGTTATAAGGATTTCGGAGCCACCTAACAACCCAACTTTGAGGTTGATTTGGTGACCACGATAAACTCGGGGATATGTGTCTAATTCTTGGAAATCGTAGTTTAGGAAGTCGCATATATCTAAGTAAGCCGAACTAGTAGAGAAGCGCAAGCTTTCTGACAGAGAGATTTTCAAGTAAAATGAACCACGATGAAACTAACAAATCATTCTCTACCCAACTCACGACTAAAATTTGTTGTTGAATTGTCTGCCCAAGAAGTGGACGGGTACTTCCAGCACGCATTAAAACATTTGGCCACAACCGTGAAAGTATCTGGTTTTCGACCAGGTAAGGCACCTACAGATTTAGTTAAAGAACAGATCGACCCCACTAAGTTACGCGAAGAAGCATACAATCTCGCGGTGCGAGAAGCTTGGCAGGCTATCAGCAAACAGCTATCAGCAAACAGCTATCAGCTGAAAGCCGAGAGCTGGCACGGAGTGCCAATACAAGATCCCGAAGTTGATCTGAATGATTTAGAAGACGGCAAAGAAGCGACGATTACGTTTGAGTTTGACATTCGACCTGAAGTTAGAGTAGGGAATTGGGAGAAGATAAAACTTAGTAAAACTAAAGAGGAAGAGGTAACAGATAGAGATGTGGAGGAGCTGATAGACTCCTTGCGCCGAGCTCATGCTAAAACAATTGCCAAACTTACTCCAGCCAAGACTGGCGATAAAGTTCATGTAGATTTCGAAGGTTCGATTGGCGGTGTACGTCAAGTTAAATTATCTAGCAAAAACTTTCCCTTGGTTGTCGGTCTGGCGAATACGATCCCTGGGTTTGACGAGCAGCTTGTAGATCTTAAGAAGGGCGACAAAAAGAATTTTCAGCTTAGGTTCCCCAAAGACCATTTTGATAAAGAATTAGCAGAGAAATTAGTGGATTTTGAGGCTGAGGTCACGGAAGTATTCGATATTATCTTACCCGAACTCACCGATGAGTTTGCTCAAGGGTTTGGACATAAAAAGGCTGAGCAGTTAAAAAAAGCCGTTCGGGAAGATATCGGCTCACGTAAAAAGGAAGAACAGTTTGTTAGCCAAAAAGCTCGATGGCTAGCTGAATTTGAGAAGTTGGTTAAATGCGAGTTACCTGAGTCACTTTTAAAGGCAGAGGTTGAGCGATCGCGACAAGCTTGGAGGTCTTTCTTGCAAGAGAGACATCTAAACGAAGAGGAGTGGATGGCGACCCGAAAACTTACATTAGAACAACTCGAACAAGATTGGCACAAAGCCGCCCAAGCGTCTGTAAAAATTGGGCTTGGTTTAGCAGAAGTTGCAAAATCCCAAAAGAAAGAACTTAAAAGCAACGAGGAGTTTCAGGCCCTGCTTGATGATTTGGTGAAGAAGGCAATCGCTTAGTCTGACAAAATTGACAGTTGTTGGGGGGTATGGGAATGTTACTTAGGATGGGGAGGATGAGAGTACGTTGGATTGTCGTCGGAGTTGTTGTGTTGGCTCTGGTTTTAACAATTCTTGGTATTAACTACCAAGCTTCTAGCGACCAAGAGATAAAAGTTTATGTTGCTACCAACGGTAACGACAGTAACGATGGCTCGATTGACCATCCGTATTTAACTTTCGACAAAGCCAGACTCCGAGCCCGACAAATTAAAGCTGCTAATCCTTCAACACCGATTTCGATTGTAGCCCGAGGCGGCACTTACTATATGACCACGCCGCTTAATTTAACGGCCGCTGACTCCGGTTCCGCCGGCGCGCCAATTACTTATGCTAGTTATCCGGGCGAAGTGGCAGTTATAACCGGATCCAAAACTGTTACCGGGTTTGCACCGATTACTGATCCTGCGATCCTGTCCCGACTACCTGCAGGCGCTCAAGCCAACGCCAAGGTAGTTAATTTGCCGTCCTTGGGAATCACTAATTACGGCCAGCTCGAGCGTAGGGGCGGATTTCTACCTATTAAACCCAGCGGATTAACTTTGTCTGTCAATAACCAGCCGATGACACTAGCTCGTTATCCTAATATTGGTTCGTGGGAAACTGTAAGCTCAACTGCCGATGGAACAACAAGCTTTGTTTATACCGATCCTCGCCCAGCTACCTGGTCGGACACTAATGATATATGGTTGCACGGATTTTTCTCCCACGGCTGGGCGGATAGCCATCTAAAAATAAAAAGTATTGATACCAACACGAAAACAATAATAGTTGAAGGCGGGTTTGATAGTTACGGAGTCAGGGTCAAGACTAACGTCAATGATCAGTTCGGACGGTACTACTACGAGAACGTTTTGTCAGAGTTGGATAGCATTGAGGAATATTTCCTTGACCGAGCAACCGGAAACCTCATTTTTTGGCCACCAGCCGGTCTAGCAAGCGCTTCCGTTACCGTGACGATAGCCGGCAAACTAATTACTGGCATCGGAGTGAGCAATGTTAATTTTGAGCAACTTCACTTTAATGGTAGCCGTGCCAATGCGATTAGCTTTACAAACTCATCATTCCTGAAGTTCTCGAAAATTAAAATCAGTAACACCGGTAACGATAGTTTGTTACTGACCAACGTAACCGATTCAATTGTTGCTAGCAACACCATAGAATACTCGCAAGAACGGGTAATTGCCCTAAGCGGTGGCAACCGAACAACACTCGTACCCAGTAATAATGTGATTATTAATAACTTTCTTAATCAGACTGCCCAGTGGGTGATGAGTGATCGGCAGGCAATCAAGATTGACGGCGTTGGGATGAAAGTTGTTCATAACGAAATATCTAACAATCCCCAAGGAGCGATTCGCTTTACTGGTAACGACCATCAAATCCGCTACAACAATATCCACGATATTCTCAAAGATGGCGCTGATGCTGGGGCGATCTACTCTGGCCGTAATTACACCTACCGAGGCAACGACATTAGTTATAACTACCTTAAAAGCATTGGGAATCCTATCACACCCAATTTCTCTGGTACGGGGATTTACTTAGATGACGCCCTTTCAGGCACGGTGATTAAAGGTAATATTTTTGACAAGATTGCTCATCCGTTTTTGATTGGTGGAGGTCGTAACAACTTAGTCGTGGGAAACTTAATGATCGGTAACGCGCGACCATCAGTTTTTGACAGTCGCGGTCTATCATGGATGAGAAATAAATTCTATAACGCCATCACCGCCGCTTCTAATACCTCGCCAATTATTATTAGCATCGCCGAACCGCACGGAATCTCATTTGGCGTCTATCTCACGGCGCCAAAAAAAGTTAAAGTTATCGGCGTTGAAGGTAATGTGGCCGCTAACGGTAATTGGAGTTACGAGGTAGTTTCTCCTAACCAGCTCCGATTGCTTGATTCAACAGGTAACGGTGAATACACTGCGGGCGGTGATATGTATTCTCCTTATGCAAACGGCGACCTTTACGATCATCTTAACGCCGTCAAAAATAATCCTGCTTACGCTAAGTACTCAACACTTTTTAATTACAGTAAATATGATCTGAACCATCCAGTCGGTAACCAATTCAAAAACAACATTTTTTACTTTGGTGATAGACCGGCTGGACCCTGGATGAGTATGTACGCATCGACACCACCTTACTTTAATCCAGAAAATAATATCGTCCATGGCAGTAACGGTTCACCGGCTATTCCTCCCGGCAACTCGATCGCCGACCCAGAATTTGTCGATGCGGCAAACGGCAACTTTCAACTAAAATCAACTTCACCGGCCTTAGCGATGGGTATCCCTCAACCCCCGCCAACTAGTGAAATGGGCAAGGTCTCCTCCGACAAGCTTTTGATGTCCCTAGCTGATCAGACCACCAAAGTCGGTCAAGCCGTTGAGGTCACAGCCGTAAGCCTCTATTTTGCAACCGAACAGGCACAAAACCCAGTTTTCACTACTAGTGACCTGCCTCCTGGCGCCACTTTTAACCCTGCTACCAGAAAATTTAATTGGACACCAGCATCTGACCAGGTTGGGGTCTTCAATGTTACCGTTACGGCAGAGGATGACTACCTCTCAACAGACAGAACTTTTAAAATTACCGTTACCGAAGCTGATAGAGGCATTGGTGGCTCTGGTGGTACTGGTAGTGGTACTTCAGATTCAGGATCCAACAATTCAGGTGACTTTGTACTTCCTCCCGTTCAGTCAACACCCAATCCAATTCTAGACGCTCCAGGTCCAGTCGCGGCAGTCAAAGAGGTGGTCAAAAGAAAAGTCGCCACTGTTATTAATAAAGAAGCGGTCGTGGCTTCGGTTGCGACCATTAACAGCGCTGTTCTAGATGTCTTGATTGCTCCAATCACCGGCCAGGGAACGGCAAAAACAACAGGCCGATTGATCGGTATCTTGTTTGTCATCGTTCTGCCCCTTGTCGCAGCCATTACGATTGTTATCCTTCGACGACGGGCTCGACTGTAAAATATAAAGCTTCCAATTTTCCCTTGACCCCATGTAAAGCTTGCTTTACAATCTTGGTAATGTCTAAAGAGCTTCAGAATCAAATTCTGATTCCGATG
>JBBTZC010000007.1:0-8780 GCA_038078495.1 Patescibacteria group bacterium
GGTGTTGATGATGTTAGTTACACCTTATCTGGCGCCTATAGGTATCTAGGCCAATACTAATGAAATATAATTACCAGCAATTTAAAGACTTGCTACCAGAACTGAGTTGGACGATAGGGGAGATAGCAGAGAAGTTATCTTTGGCCGGACATGAAACCGAGATTACAAGCAACGATCAGCTCGATGTAACCTTAACTGCAAACCGTCACGACTGCCAAGATTTAAAACATTTAGTTTTTGATCTAGCTGGAGTTTATAACCTCAAGACCATTCCGAATTTAATCCAATACTCTCACAAGGAAAGAATCTTGGTAACCGCAGAGCAAATAAATCATTTACTAGGAACTGATTCATCTAATGAAGATTTAAAGAAGTTAGAATTACTAGGATTCATTGTCGAGAATGATGCCGTTACACCACCTGATTTCCGTGATGTTGTGACAGTAGCTGATGTAGCAGAAGAAGTAATCCGACAGCTGGGATACGACAAGCTGACCATCCAGCCACTAAGTAAAGAAGATGCCGGCGAATCCGATAGCTACCAACACACTCTTTCACTAAAAATTGCCCTAGCCAGCATTGGTTTACTTGAAACTGCAACTTACTCGTTTACTAAGGAGGGGGTTATCGAAATCGAAGATCCTTTTTCACGAGACGAGCCGTTCCTACGATCAAATTTACAGACAGGCCTGCTTAAAACATTAGCCCGAAATCCATATTTAAAAAGGGCGGCCTTCTTTGAGATTGGAAGTGTATTCACTCCCGAAGAAGTTACGAAACTAGGAATATTAATCGCTGGGTACAAAGATATTAATTCCTGGCAAACTAAAATATCTCAATCAATCGGAAAAGGGGTCAATCTTTCTGAAGTCCAACCAGGAATAGCTGAGAAACTTGACGTTAAGCAAGGTCGCTTGAACTATTGCGAAATCCCAATAGACGAACTCAAGCCAGTCAAACTGGAGCGTATTAAATCTCTTGACCTGCCTCTTCCTAACTTTAAATTGATTAGTAAGTTTCCGCCCCTTGTTAGGGATGTGACAGTAGAAAATCCGGTAAGTGACACTCTGGATACATTGAGAAGGCTTGAAGGTCTAATGTTCGTTGAGAATGTAGATGAATATCAAGGGCGTATTACCTATAGATTAATTTTTCAAAAAATGTCTGGTAGCTATTCAGAGGCAGAGATTAAAGCTATCGACAATTCCCTCGAGAGTTTTCAGCAACATTAATTACAGGTAAACTATAAGCATGCAGAGAACACTAAGTACTCAAGTTAATGATTTGGTCGGCAAGACTGTGATGATGCAGGGTTGGGCTCAAACAGTTCGCGCTCATGCTAAGGTAGTTTTCATCGACCTACGAGATCGAACTGGACTAACGCAACTCGTTATAACTGGAGAGCTAGTCGAAAAAGCTAAAGGAATTGCAAACGAATCTGTAATTAGCATCGAAGGCGCCGTGATTGAAAGGCCACAATCACTCATTAACGCTAATATCGCCTCTGGGAAAGTAGAAATTCAGGTTAAAGAGATTTCGATAGAGACAACTTCTGAACCACTGCCGTTCCCGCTAACCGAAGAAAAAGTTTCTGAAGAGGTTAGACTGAAGTATCGGTACTTAGATATCCGTAGGAAAAAACTTGCAGACAATTTACGGACTCGTTGCTCAGCCAACCAATTTATACGTACGTTTCTCCTAAAAAAAGACTTCGTTGAGGTTGAAACTCCATACATCTCCAAATCTACTCCCGAAGGTGCTCGTGACTACTTGGTTCCAAGCCGAATTGAACCGGGTAAGTTCTACGCACTTCCGCAGTCGCCCCAACAGTACAAACAGCTGCTTATGGTAGCGGGACTGGAAAGATATTTTCAAATTGCCCGCTGTTTCAGAGATGAGGATTCGAGAGGAGATAGGCAACCAGAATTCACCCAGTTAGATCTCGAAATGTCATTTACGACTCGTGAGGAAGTAATGGAACTTATTGAAGAGTTGTTTACAACATTAGTAAAAGAATTGTTTCTGAAAAAATTATTCACTTTTGATAAATTTCCCCGCTTAAAATACGACGAGGTAATGAAAGAGTACAAATCAGATAAGCCAGATTTACGAAAGAATACATCTAATCCCGATGAACTTGCCTTCGCCTTCATAATTGATTTTCCGCTTTTTGAATGGAAAGAGTCGGAAAAAAGGTGGGACGCTACGCATCACCCATTTACTAGTCCAACCCCCGAATATGAAGACAATTTCGAGAGAAACCCCAAAGAGGCTGTCTCACTACAGTACGATCTAGTTTTGAACGGGTCGGAAATTGCCGGAGGAAGTATACGCATTCATAAGCCGGAAGTCTTGGAAAGAGTATTCAAATTTATGGGCCACTCTAAAGAGGGGATTCAGGCTAAATTCGGTCATTTGCTTGAAGCTTTTCGCTACGGTGTCCCGCCGCACGGTGGGATTGCTCCCGGGTTAGATCGGTTGTATGCCATTCTTCTTAAAGAAGAGTCTATTAGGGACGTTATTGCTTTTCCCAAAACTGGTGATGGACATGATTTGCTGATGAACGCCCCAAGTGAAGTTGATGAAAGCCAGCTAAAAGAACTTGGTCTTCAAATTCGTTCTAAAAAGTAAAATGCCCCTTGTTGCCTCTGTAGAACCGTCTAAACGCCTTACTTTAAAAATTTTGGTGATAGTTGCAATACTAGTCGCTGTCGCTGTCACCAAACCTCAAACAGACGAAAGATCGTTGTATGGAAGTGCAAACGAGAAACGTTCGGAAGATAGCTCTCTTGGAGATAAACTAGACTCACTGACTAATTATGTCGGTATTTTACCGCAAGCACGTGCCCCGCTAATTTATTCAAAGCAGTATTTGTTGCTTGATGCGACAACGAGCGAGATTATTGTTTCTGAAGGCGCCGATACTCCCATCCCAATTGCTTCAACGACAAAAATGACGACAGCGCTAGTGGCATCATCATTACTATCTCTAGATAAAGTTGTGACGATCTCCTCAAAACCGCCCACAATCCAGGGTTCAAAGATTGGCTTACGACCCGGAGAGAAGATAACAGTCAGAGATCTCATTTTTGGATTGCTTATTTATTCTGGTAACGACGCCGCCTTTGCTTTGGCGGAAGCATTTTCCGGCATTCCGGGAGATTACTTGCAATTCGTCCAGCAAATGAACAAGTTTGCACATGTTAATCATTTATTAAAAACGAATTACGGCGATCCCGCGGGGTTAGACGACGAGACTGGTAGATCAACTCCCAGAGAATTAGCAAACGTTGCCAGACTACTGCTCCAGGACCCAATTCTTTCCAAGATCGTTTCAACTCCAGAGACTACTGTCTCTTCAATAGACGGCCAATTTACTCACACGCTTAAAAATACAAATCGCTTAATTCTCCCAGATAATCCGTATTATCTTCCAAACGCGCTGGGCGTGAAAACGGGGTTTACCCTGGATGCTGGCCATTCCTTAGTCGCGGCGTACAGATGGCACGACCGGATTTTGATCGGTGTCGTGATGAATACAACCGAGTCAACTATCACCGCCTCGGCCACCGAGATGAATAAACTTTTTCGCTGGGCCGACAGATTCCTCGTACTTAAACAGTATTAAAGTTAGCGCACCCCTTGACAAAGGATGGTATCGGTATATTAATAGTGAAATATTCATAAGTTGATTTGTAAATGTAAGATTTTACAATTCATCAATTAAGAAAGGAGCTTGTATGGATACTGAGAGCGTGTTTAATCAATGGGGAACCACAACCCGAGATGTCGTAGAAAGTGTTTGGAATCGGATCGTAGATTTTACGCCCAATTTAATTGGGGCGTTAGTGATCGTGTTTGTTGGTGTTGTAGTAGCCCTGATCTTGAATTACGTTGTAACTCAGATCCTGCGAGCGGCGCAAGTTCAGAGATGGTTGGGCGATCAAACTCGCTTGAGTGATGTCTTGAAAAAAGCCCGGATGCGAAGCGATCTGGCTGAAATTACAGGATCGTTTGTGAAATGGGTTGTGATTCTTGCCTTCTTAGTTCCAGCGGCCGCTGTATTGAAGGTAGAGGGGGTCCAGGACTTCTTTGAAGGGGTGTTGAGTTATCTACCCCGAGTACTAGCTGTTGGTTTCTTGATTGTCTTTGGTAGTCAAGTAGTTGAGATGCTTGCTCGATTAGTTCGAGCTTCAGTAGAGAGCATGGGTCTAACAGTAGCCAAGGTAGTTGAAATGGTTGTCCGCTGGGCCTTCTACGCATCGATCGGTATTACTGCATTGTTCGCCCTTGGTGTCTCACAGCAGTTCACCGTGATTATGTTCATCGGTATCGTCTCAGCTCTGGCGATTGCTCTTGGCTTGTCGCTCGGATTGGGTGGTCAAACCCACATGAACGACTTAGTCAAAAAGATTCGCGACGATCTGAAACGTTAAACCTAAAGTGTTAAAACAAAAAAGGGTCGGAAAGGCCCTTTTTTGTTATTAGCAAAATTCTTAATGAAGCTGTGTTTTATTATAGCTTCTTCTTCAGTGCTCAGAACTACGCACTTCAGAATCAAACTCTTTTATAGCCTCGCTAGCCGCGGCCGTTTCTGCTTTTTGTTTTGATGAACCAGTGCCTTGAGCCAAAAGCTTTCGATTAACATAAACACCAACGGTAAATAGCTTGGTGTGGTCAGGACCTTCTTCGCCTATAACTCGGTACTCTGGTGTCGAGCCCATCTTCTCCTGCGATAGTTCCTGGAGACGAGATTTTGGATCAATGTAAAGTTTCTTTTCAATGATCTCGGGTAGAAGAGCGATTAAATGCTGAGCGATAAACTTTTCCGCATCATGGTAGCCAGCATCTAAATATATGGCACCGATCAAAGCTTCAAAAGTGTTAGCTAGAATCAAGGTTCTTGTCCGTCCACCAGACTTGTCTTCTCCGCGGCTCAGAAACAGAAACTCTCCCAATTCCAATTCTCCGGCAACGCGAGCAAGTACCTCACCTCGAACAATGGAGCTTCTCCAGTTCGTCAGCTCACCTTCTGGATTAGTGAAGTTCTTGTAAAGGTAGTCTGTTACCGCTAACTCAAGTACCGCGTCTCCAAGGAACTCTAAGCGTTCGTTGTGCTCCAGTTCAATGTTCCCGGCTTCATTTAGATATGAGCGGTGCGTAAAGACCATTTCCAATAGCTTCTCGTCTTTGAAGTGCAGGCCAGTTTGTTTTTCGAATTTCTCAATATCCATTATCTGTAATTAGCTCTTTGGTTCTTCAGAGGGAGTTTTTGGTTTGTCGTCCTCCTCTGTGTACCTATCGCTTTGTCGGTAGAGAGTGCCAAGAACTCCGTTAATGAATTTCGAGGAGTTCTCACCACCAAAAGTTTTAGCAATCTCAACTGCCTCATTTATCGCGACTTTTGGTGGAATGTCTTGGTCCTTGAGCAGTTCATATCCAGCTAATCGCAAAATGCTTTTGTCGATCACAGAGATCTGGTCGAGTGGCCATTCCGGAGCGGCTTTTTCGATTAGGGCGTCTATTTCTTCAACTGCCGCTGCCGTACCTTTTATGACCCGATCCAGATATTCAATATCGACATCTTTCTCAACTGGTTTCATGACACGGTGGGCTATTTCAAGGACGTCACCGTCGGGATGAAAATTCCACTCGTATAACGACTGCATGGCAATCGTTCTTGAGAGATGGCGGTTAACCGACATAGTTACTTAGTTTTATTTTCTTCGCTGAGAATCTGTTTGACCTTAGTAAGGCGGGTAGGCTTGCCACCGTACCAGCCACAGTGGGGGCAAAGAGTGTGAGGAAGTATTACTTCTTTACAGTTACTACAACGAGCCATACCGGTACCGGGTACGGCATAAGTACTGCGTCGTAAATTAGTCCGAGTTTTTGACAATTTCTTTTTCGGCTCTGCCATTTAGCTTAATTTTAGCAAATTTCTCCCCATATGGCTACCCACGGGTAATAATATTGAGTAATTCGCCCTTTTTATAGACTGTTCTTTTTATTTCGTGATTGGCTAGTCGTTGAGAGAACCGAGGTAGTTCACGAACCATTTCAAGTAGCTTATCCTCACTCAAATCTTCGTCGAAATCGATCTCATCAACAAACTTTTGATCAATCATTACCTTAACCCCCGGCTTTGAAGTAGCTGTTCCAAATGACTTAGGCCATCTGCTTAAGAAGATCGACTCTTTATGTCCAAGATTAGCCCAAAGCTCTTCGGTGATAAACGGAAAAGCAGGTGCCAAGGTGATAACCAAGCGCTCCAGTACGTCTTTACTTACAGATTTTGCCGTATGTAAGGTGTTCACAAGAATCATCGCTTCACTTAAAACGGTGTTCAGGCGAAAATCTTTCATCATTGCGTTGATTCTAGTAAGGTACAGATCGAATGCCTCTTTCTGACTGGCGTCATTTTCTGTGCCAATTTTTTGTGTCAAGCCAAAAAGCTTAATCAAGAAACGGTGGACACCATTAATTCCACGAGGGTTCCAGTCTAGTGAGTTCTCCATTGGTCCTAAGAACAGCTCGTATCCACGGAGGGCATCCGTCCCGTAATGCTCAACAAGTGGGTCAGGGGATATAACATTGCCCTTGCTCTTGCTCATTTTTGCACCGTTCAACCCAACCATGCCGATATTGAAAAGTTTCTGGAATGGTTCGGGATTCTCGTTTGTGACATAGCCATACTTAATTAAAAATCTGTAAACGAACCGTGAATAGAGTAGGTGTAATATGGCATGCTCAATTCCGCCTATATATAGATCTACTGGTAGCCATTTTTTGACCAGCGCCGGATCGAACGCTCTGGAGTCGTCGTTCGGGGACAGAAAACGCAGATAGTACCACGATGAGTCAACAAAGGTGTCTAGCGTGTCAGTTTCAAATTGCCAGCCCTTGCCGTAAAGTTGCTCAGCACTTGTAAGGTACTCTTTAGAACGCTTAATTGGGCTCTCGCCGCCCGGTTGAAAATCTACGTCAGTCGGTAACAGAAGAGGTAAATGTTCTTCTTTAACTGGGTGCGGAGTACCCTCCGGGTCATAAACAATTGGGATTGGAGCACCCCAATACCGTTGACGAGATACTAGCCAATCCCGTAAACGGTAGTTTACGGCTTCTTTGCCAAGCCCTCGCCTCTGAAGATCTTCGGTTATTTTAATCATCGCCACATCACTTTCCAAACCATCATAAATATTAGAATTAATTAGTTTCCCGTTTCCTGTATATGGCAACTTTTCCCCCTCAATCACCCTGATAATTGGGATATTGTGGCTCTGGGCAAAATCAAAATCTCTTTCATCGTGAGCTGGAACCATCATGACAGCACCAGTACCATAGTTAAGTAAGACATAGTCAGCAATCCAAACCGGAATTTGTTGATGGGTTAAGGGGTGTAGGGCATATGAACCGGTAAAGACTCCTGTCTTTGTTTGGTTAGTATCTTTTTGCCGCTCGAGATCTGTTTTTTCTTTTGAGAGCTCAACGTACTGCAACACTGCGTTTTGGTGTTCTTTGGTAGTGAGGTTGGCAACATCTGGGTGTTCTGGCGCCAAGACCAATGCCGTAACGCCAAACAAGGTATCGGGGCGAGTTGTGAAAACCTGTACTGAAGTTTTATCGCAATGAAAAATAACGTAGGCACCATCGGAGCGTCCGATCCAGTTGCGCTGGAGTGTTTTAACGTTTTCCGGCCAATCCAATGTGTCGAGGCCGTTAAGCAATTCCTCGGCAAAGTCAGTTATTTTTAGATACCATTGGCTCGTCTGTTTTTTGGTGACTTTCATCCCGCAACGCTCACAATTTCCGCTCACGACCTGTTCATTAGCCAAGACTGTTTGATCTTTCGGGCACCAGTTAACCCAAGCGTCTCTTTTTTCGGCAAGTCCATGTTTGAAAAACTTCAGAAACAGCCACTGCGTCCATCTGTAGTAGTTTGGGTCTGACGTGTTGATGGCCTTAGACCAGTCATACATCGCTCCAATTGCTTTCAACTGCGGCATAAATCCCTTAATCGCTTGGTCTGTGAATAGTTTAGGATGTGATTTCTTCTTGATAGCGGCATTTTCAGCAGGCAAACCGAAAGCGTCAAAACCCATCGGATGAAAAACTTGCTTACCTTGTAATCGCTGATAACGAGCAAAATAATCGCTCAAAACAAAACCGCGCCAGTGGCCAACGTGAAGACCGTCACCAGAAGGGTAGGGGAACATATCCAAACAATAGAAGCCATTATCAACCTTTGCGAGATTTACTTCGTCTAATTTCCGATCCTCCCAAACTTGGCGCCACTTTTTTTCTATCGCTCGATGGTCGTAACTCTTCATCTGATTAATTATACCTGAAAAGAAGGTTTATTTAACCGCTTGCATTTTATTCCTAGTAGAGCAATATTAAATTAAACAAATGGGGGGGGAGGTGAGATATATGAAAATGTCAGGAATGGATTGGGTAGTATGGGTCCTGCTCTTCATCGGAGGCCTCAACTGGGGTCTGGTCGGGGCGTTTGACTACAACTTAGTCGATAGTATTTTTGGTACCGATGGCTCCCTTAGAATGATCGTCTATGTGTTAGTTGGTTTGGCCGCTCTTTGGAGTTTGTTCTCAGTATTCATGAAGGGGAACAAGGACAACGGTTCGGTAATGTAGATTTTCTAGATCTAGAATGTGACATAAGCACTGCGAAAGCGGTGCTTATGTCTATTGGTACGATTTCGGATTGAGTGGTTAATCTTAAATCTTGCTCGGACATATTTCAAGGAAAGCTGACGTGGTGG
>JBBTZC010000008.1:0-8896 GCA_038078495.1 Patescibacteria group bacterium
CATAGTTCTTTCTAATATCTCTAAATCCGCGTCGGTAATGGGCCTGGAAAAATCGAAATCATAATAGAACCCATTTTCGATCGGGGGGCCAATGGCAAATTTGACTTCAGGGTCAAATTGATGTGCCGCCATTGCTAAGATATGCGAAGTTGTATGACGGATTTTGTAAAGCTCGGAATTTTCGTAATTATCGTTTGCCATGTCTTATGAGAATTGTAACGGAAAATGAACCAGAGCCCAACTGGTTGCAAATCGACATCAGGATGAGTACACTGGTTATGCACGAAATTGCAAGGAGGCACCTTGACTTTTCACAACCGTACTTATAGGAGGATGGTTCAACGCGATCGTCTCCGTTTCCGAGATAAATCAGGACCAAGTTCGCAACCGAGCCCAGAAAATGTCACCCTCCAGATTGGCATGCCAAGTGTCAACTGGCGAATGTGCAAAGACCTTCTGTCGAAACACGTTTCCCGTCGCTAAGCAGCGGGCCTCGGGGCCCGCTGTTATCCTTTTAATATCTTCACTATTTTTTTGGCTAATTCTGGCATATCTTTCGGTAGCATGCCTTTTGAAGTTATCGCCGTTGTTCCGATACGGATCCCCGAGGGTTTTTGTGGCGGTGCCTCGTCATAAGGAATCGCGTTTTTATTAACAATAATGCCCTTGGCTTCCAATCTGTCTTGGGCGTCTTGGCCGTTTATTCCTAATGGACGCAAGTCAACTAAAAACAGATGGTTCTCCGTACCACGGGAAACTATTTCTAATCCAGATTTATTAAGTTCTTGCGCCAGGACTCTGGCATTTTCTATGACATTTTGGCAGTACTTCTTATAATCTTCTCCAAGAGCTTCTTCCAAACAAACTCCAATCGCCGCGATGGTGTTCATATGTGGCCCGCCTTGAATTCCAGGAAAGACGGCTTTGTCTATTTTTTGGGCTAATTCTGGTTTACAGAATAACAGCGCTCCGCGGGGCCCACGTAGAATTTTATGAGTCGTGGTCATAATAATATCAGCATTACCAAACGGTGATGGATGTAGTCCGGTAGCGATAAGTCCAGAGATATGAGAAACATCAGCTAGGTGTTTTGCCCCAACAACTTGGGCAATGCTGGAAATCCGTTCGAAATCTATTTTATGGCTGTAAGCCGAAGCACCGGAGATAATTAGTTTTGGCTTATTATCTTTGGCCAATCTTTCTATCTCGTCGTAATTAAGTAGTCCTGTTTCCCTGTCAACATGATATGTTATTCGCTTATATAGATGTCCAGTCAAAGTTACAGGATGCCCGTGAGTTAGGTGTCCGCCGTGAGATAGCTCAAGCCCCATAAAGGTATCCCCTGGTTCTAGTAGGGCATAATAAACCGCCAAGTTGGCGATTGAACCGGAATACGCTTGGACATTAACGTGGTAGTCGGTGTGAAAAAGCTGTTGTGCGAGTCGCTTGACCTCATTTTCAATCTCATCCACAACTCCAAGCCCCCCGTAGTAGCGCCATCCCGGCTGGCCTTCGGCGTATTTATTTGTCAGATCAGAACCCAACGCATTTTTAACCGCGTCAGAAACAAAATTTTCTGAAGCAATTAAATTAATCACTTCTTTTTGGCGTTTTGATTCTTCTTCAATTAGTTGATTTATAGCCATACGGTAATTTTAGCGGATTTACTGGTAAAATTAAGGGGATGAAAAATATCGCCAGCAACAAGAAGGCTTTCTTTGACTACAGTATCCTCGATGATTTAGAGGCAGGACTGGTTTTGACGGGCGAAGAAATTAAAGCTATCCGAGCAAAAAAAGTTAATATCAGCGGCAGTTATATCAAGCCATTTGTTACCGAAGGCGTTAACGAACTCTGGTGGGTCGGCAGTAATTTTAATATTGAAAATGGTGATCAGTCTCGAACTAAAAAGCTCTTGCTCCACAAAACAGAAATTGAACGCTTGACGGGCAAACTTTCAGCTAAAAACCTGACTATCGTACCACTTGAGCTGTATCTGAGCCGAGGTAGGGCCAAACTTAAGATCGGGTTAGCTAGCCGCAAACAAGTTCATGATAAAAGAGATACCCTTAAGAAACGTGACGTCGAGCGAGAGGTCGCCAGACGCCTTAACGACCGCAGCAAAAAGTAGTTATGGAGTAACTGGTTCGTCTAGGGTGCGAGTTCCGGGATTCTTGGATTTTTGACGGTAAGTCCCAAGCAAATTGGCAATGTCGGACTTAACATCACCAAGCGTTTTGCGAACAGTTTGCAACGACGTCTTAGCCGCATTCATTTTGGTCTTGTTGCCGTCGTCGTCACCGCCCGGCGTTTTCAATATCTGTAAATAAGTGTCATAGGCGGACTGGGCAGCCGTCTTGGCTTCGGTCAACTTTGTTTCAATCGCCACGGTGTCAATACCGGCCGCTTTCAACTTGGTGACTGCTTCGGCAAGTCGACCATCAATAATACTAATTAATTTTTGCGCTATACAAGCACCCTTGGCAGCAGGCATTAGATATTTGTAAACCCGATTTTTTTGGAAGATGTCGCGAGTGGCAGTTTTGGCTCCTTCGAGCGTGGTACTCGCGTCAAGAACCGTTTTTTGGGCGACTAGATTTGTGTTAATCGTCGCAAAGGCGTCGTTGACAGCCGTTAAAGCGACTGTTGGACAATTTTTGGCGGAAAATCGGCTCTTTTGTTCGGTGAGGGCGGCGGTTCGTTCACTGATTGCTTTATCACCGTACTGGATCAACTTAGCTAGTTTTTGCTCCTCTCGAGCCACCTTGTAATCATCAAGTGATGTTTTTGCCTCATCGCGTTTTGTTTTTATGCTTTCGCGCAAGTCCGTGGTTTTTTTAGTTGTCGTAGTGTCGTTAGTCTGGGCATAAGATAAGTTCGGCAAACCGACTAGCATTAAGACCCCGACAATAAGAATGCTAAAGCGTTGGTACGTCATCGTCAGTCGAATTGAGATCGCTATCTATTGCGGCCAGCTCGGCATCGAGATCCTGAAGGGCATCAGAAACTGTTGTTGAGGCCGTTTCAACCGGATCGTTAACGGTGGTAGTTGGCGTCGTTGCTACTGGCTCGGGAGTAGATGATTTGGAATTAAAGTAAAACCAGCTAATTCCTCCCGTAATCACCAACAGTACTAGGACTGCGATAAAAATAGAGAGTGCTGTTGAGCCAGTATTTTCGGTTTTTGGTTCCGGGAACATACTAATATCTTGGCCAATCGCTGGCTGGCTGTCAACAGCCAACGCCAACAAGTCTAAAGTCTCAAGTCTGAAGTCTGAAGTAATTCATACTTAGAACTTCTAACTAAAATTAGACTTTAGATTTGCGACTCCAGACTTCTCTGAAATTTAGAGTTCGATCTTCTGCAGTTTCCAGCTCAAGGTATCCTCGTTTTTGGTTTGATAGTCGCCGGCACCAACATCGGCCAACTTATCGTTAACGTAGAACGCCCAGAAATGGGTGGCTGGGGATGCGACGCCATCGATTGATTGGACCATCTCGCCGAAACTGAACTTTTGTGTCTCAACTTGGTGGGCTGACTTAAGAAGCTCTAGGGCATTCTTACCCTCAACGCCAACGTAACTAACAACACACTTCTGCTCTAATTTATCTACGGCTAATTTCGGGCTGCATAAATTACGATCCGGAACAATCAGCCATAGCCCAAAAGCCAGTAATAGCACTGCTATCACATAAATCCAGTTTGGTCGTCTCTGCATAATACTTACTCCTTCCAAAAAAAGATTCGCCGAGCGCGAACCATTATTAACTATTCACTCCTGCTCGGGACTTTGTTTTACGTGGGTCCCGACTTCCGCTAGGGCGGTTACGGTTGCGGCACAGTAGCTGATTTTCACAGCTTTCACCACGGATCTGGCAAGTCAAAGAGCTGACTCATTTGTAGTACATTGGTGGGGCTACTGTCAACCACCGGTGTTAACAGGTAGAATTCTAATATGGAGATAGGCAAACGCATTGGCCAATCCCACGTTTAGAATTCAGGTTCAAAGTCCCGATTCCGAAGCAATACAGACGCCGTACCATTACCTGTCGCGATTGTTTTGGCAGAATTATTCACACTTTAGCTACTTAGTCCGTTGAAGTTGACGCTATATTTTGAGAGAATGCTCCCAATTCGTTCTTCATATTTTAGAGAACTTTTGGAGGCTTCTATTGAAGATAGTCATTGTTGGTGTGCCGCTAAAGCACCGTAGTTTCAACGGCGCCAACAAGGCGCTACCTGTCCTTGCTTCGAGCCTGGCTCTTGCTGGGTTCAATGATGTCATACAGCTCGACCTTGAACGTCCCGACCTGTCTGAAAACGACCTGGTCAGAGAGGTAAAAGATACCGAGTTAATCCTCTTTGCCGGTTGCATGACCCCTCAATGGCCGGAGATCGACAACCTCACTCAACTTGTTGCGCGTCACTCTAGCGCACCTATCATCGTTGGCGGCTACGCCACCAAAGGCGCAAAGGACATTCTATGTGAATCCTCACACCTCGCTGCGCTGTTTGACGGTGAAGGCGAAGAAGGGGTTGTCGAAATTGCCAAGGAGGTAGCTCGAGGAAGTTTTAACACCTTAAGAAGCTCTATCAGAGGTGTCTGCTTTATCGACAAGAGTGGTGACTACCACCACTCAACTGCAAAGACAGTTGCCGACCTCGATCCGTACAACCAAAGCTTCAACTTCGTTCACATCCCGGCGATCCATAATATGGACATCTTCCGTGCGAAGGACGGTCGCGTCTTGGAAACCGGGCAAGTCTACGACCAACGTGGCTGTCCGTACAACTGTGGCTTCTGTAACAAGAGTACTGAGAGTGGTTCTATTCGGTGGCTAGGAGACGAGGCATTTCGAGAGCAGTTGCGGCTTCAGAAAGCAAAGGGAATTGAAGCGGTCTACCTGGACGTGGACACCGCAACGATCAACAGGTCAAACTTCCTCCGACACGCTCAGATTCTCAAGGAAGAAGGGCTTGTCTGGGGGACTAATACTCGTATCGACGCCATCGACTCGGCACTGATACAGTCAGCCGTTGATTGCGGCTGCGCCTACATGTTCTTCGGAGTCGAGCATATCGTTCCTGAGGTGGTAGTTGCTGTTGGTAAGTTTAATGGCACCATGCACAGTCAGTGTAGTCAGGCGAGGCACTACCCCGGTAGTGTACGTCGAGTCTTCGGCGAGATGAAACGAGCGGGACTTCCGTCCAGCTATTTCATCATCCTAGGACTTCCTGCCGTGGAGTTTGAGACGGGCGTTACTCACAAGCCCATCAGCTACCGACCAGCAACTTTCGAAGATGACATGTGGGCAATTGGGTTTGGGCTCGACGAATGCGAACCAGATTTCTTGAACCTCAACTTGCTTCGATTCATGCCGGGAAGCATCGCCGCCGACCAAGCCGATCACCCAGCCTTTGACTGTGTGCGACCGTCTGGAAACAAGCCGATTACGGGAGGATACTTTCTTCCCCGAGTCGCCAAGAAGCGTGGTTACGCGGTTCCAAATAACCACGGGGTTTATCGATTATGTGAGTCGGTTGGTCATAACCAGCCGGCAACGACCGCGGTCGATGCAGAGAGGGTTTACGAAACCATTCGGCAAACGACAGGGTGGATTAACGCCCGCATCGATGCAGGCAGGAAGCCAACCACTCTCTTCGTTGACCGTCAGCTGATGGAACTTGGTCTTGTGAGTCGAGACGACGAAGGTCGATACTCGCTCGCCCCACTCCACGAGTTCGACAGCCTCTAAAAACGGAAACAGCCGTGGCCTCGCCCTAAATTGGGCGAGGCCTTTCTTTATACCTGGTAATAGATACTCATAAGACGTAAAATATATCCCAGCTAATGAATACCAATATGGTTCAAATCCAGAGATATGGGAGAAAAGAATGGAGATTTCGTATTTCGTTAACTCGAAATACTCACTTCCGTCAATTTGAGGGCACAAATCGATGGAAGTAGGAATCGTTGGATTACCCAATGTTGGGAAGTCGTCATTATTTAATGCGCTTACTAAAGCAAATGCTCAAGCAAGCAATTTTCCGTTTACGACTATCGAGCCGAATGTCGGTGTTGTAAGCGTTCCAGATCCAAGGTTAGAGTTTTTGACTAAAACCTTCGACTCGGCCATAACTGTCCCGGCGACAATTAAGTTTGTCGATATTGCTGGGCTCGTCAAAGGCGCCTCGCAGGGCGAAGGGTTGGGGAACAAGTTTTTAAGTCATATCCGTTCGGTTGACGCCATTGTTGAAGTCGTGCGGGTTTTTGACGACCCAAATGTTATCCACGTTCACGGCGGTGTCGATCCCGACACCGATATTTCAACTATCAACACTGAACTACTACTGGCTGATATCGAAGTGGCTACCAAAGCCCTTGAGAGAACCCGAAAAAACCCTAAAGACCCGTATACAGTATACTATATACGGGGACTGGAGTCGGCGATTGGTCTACTGGATGCCGGACAGCCCTTACGAACGAAACCGGAATTAGCAGAGGAGTTGAAAGAATTCCAATTTCTAAGCGCCAAGCCCTTGCTGTACGTTGCCAATATCAGTGAAAGTTCGGCCGATATCACTACGATAAAGAAACATGCCGAGGTCGAAGGAGCAGGAGTAATTGCAATAAACGTCAAAGCCGAAAACGAGATTGTTGAATTACCAGAAACTGAGCAGGCTGAATATCGCGCCGAGCTGGGATTGAAATCTGGTCTTGATGAGGTTATAAAAGCAGGTTACGAACTATTAGGACTAATAACATTTTTTACTGCTGGATCAAAAGAATCTCACGCTTGGACTATTACAAAAGATACTAAAGCACCTCAAGCTGCTGGTAAAATCCACACAGATTTTGAAAAAGGTTTTATCCGCGCCCAAGTCTACGCCTTTGAAGATCTAAAAAAATACGGTTCCGAAAAGGCCATTCGTGATGCCGGACGCTTGCGTAGCGAAGGTAAAGAGTACAACGTCGCCGACGGAGACGTGATAGAGTTCTTATTTAACGTTTAGCTGTTCCGACCGCCTTCTGGGGAGTATGCTATTTTTATGGGTTTGAAAGGGCAATGGGCCTCGATATTAGCGCTCATAGGAGCGAATGCTGTTCCAGTAATTGGTGTTTTGTGGCTGGGTTGGCAACTACCGGCTATTTTATTTGGATATTGGTTGGAGACGGCGATTATCTGCGGCTATGCTTTTTTAAAAATATTGGGCTCTCAAGGAACGGATGTCACGCAAGAGGTGTACTACCGCTATCACCCATCTCGAGGATTTCACTTTTTTATCGCAGATAAAGGACGTTACGCCACGGAATTTGCTAAGCGTACAATCTGGTTATTGGCGCTAAATTTGTTTTTTATTTGGCTGATTTTCTTGCCAACAGTGTTTTCGTCATCTAGTGTTTTTAATCTCTTCTACCCAACAGTTTCTAATATAGAATTGCCACAATTTTCCGTAATACACTGGGCACCAATAGCACTGGCCTTGCTTCTCAGTCACGGCTACTCATTCATCTCAAATTATATTCTCAAAAAAGAGTACCAGAGAGTTGCTCCGAAACAACTAATGGTGACGCCTTTCCGTAGAGTTGCGGCAATGCAGATTACCATGATTGTTGGGGGGTTTCTACTATTGCAGTTTGGACAAAGTATTCTTTATCTATTGGTTCTCGTGCTAGTAAAAATTGTAATTGATATCATCAGCCACCTTGAGGAGCATCTAATAATTCCCTCACCCGATGGAGAGGATTTGGTTACAGATACAATTCGCCAGATCTAGCTAGATTAGAATTGTAATAGTGAGTGATGGTCTTTGAGCCACTTCTGAGCGTCTTTGTGGTTTGGAACAAATCTCTCTACTAACTGCCAGAATTGTTTTGAGTGGTTCATGTGAGTTAGATGAGCTAACTCATGGTATATAACGTAATCAGATACCCAGTCTGGTGCCATTATCAGACGCCAATTAAGAGAAATTGTATTACGACTGGAACACGACCCCCAACGAGTTCTCTGAGAGCGAATAAATACCGTTTTGACATCACTATCCACCAAATCTGCTAGTAACGGCACTCTTTCCTTAAAATGTTTGGCTGCTTGGGCTCGATACCATTTTTCAAGTATTCTGCGAACCTCAACATGATCTTCCTTTGTAGCGGTAACGGTAAGAACTGATTCAGTCATTTTGACTCCTGATTCACTTGAACTAATACTCAAACGGAAACCGTACTCCCGACCTCTAAAAAATAGATTCTCCCTTTCTTCGATTAAGGAATTTAGTTTTTTTAGTACTTCGCTTCGTTTTCTATCTATCCAATCCTCGTGCTTACTTACAAATTGGTTTATTACAAAACGAGGAGTAAATCTAGGAGCCGTTACTACCACCGAACCGTCAGGCATTACCCGAACACTAACCGAACGACTTCTTGGGACAACCTTAACTATGACACTTAAATCATCCGGCATTGGCTTGCGAAGTTAGTAACCGATTGTTGGAGTGCTAGAGCCGGTATCTCGCATGAAAAAGTAGTAAATTATTCCGTAAACGACTACGGCAATAACAACGTATATTAACAACCATTTCTTCCAGCCACCTTTTTGACCGTAGCTACCCGACGGTTGACCAGCTGGTTCCGTTCCGTTCTCTTGCATATTGTCCATTTATTCACATTTGCAGACAGCTCAAGTTCTGTCAAACCAAAAAAGTCCGCTCACTTCGTCTGTTTACAGATTCGTTAAAACAGCGCCTGTGCGGCCACCTTCAACTCTATTAGGACAATAACCAACCACGGTCAGATCTACTTCACAAAGAAGTAGATTCCGTAAGCGACAACGGCTAAAACAACGATAACGAGCAGCCATGTCATCCAGCTGCTTTTACCGGTGCTAGTGTTAGCTT
>JBBTZC010000009.1:0-1675 GCA_038078495.1 Patescibacteria group bacterium
TGACGTTCCAGAAAAGTTCTCAATGTGTTAATGATTTTGGCGCGTGTCTCGATAATTTTTCTCGCTTCAGGATTAGTTTTAAAATCGAGCGCTCGTTGGCGGTAGCGAGTCTCAACGTCTTCCAGGCCGTTCCAGAGCTCGGGAATTGGCAGGAGTGCCTTAGCAAGCAGGGTTAATTTGGCGAGTTTGATGGTTAGCTCACCGGCCTTGGTGGTGAAAAGCTCGCCTTCAGTCCAGACGTAATCGCCGGTATCGAGAAGATCAATTAGTTCAAACACCTCTTTATTATCAATCGAGCAAAAAAGCTGGATTTTTTCGTCTTCGTGTATCAGGTCCAAGAATGCAATCTTGCCGTGCTTGCGAATCGAAGTCAGCCGACCGACGGTCGCGACCTTCGTCCCATCTTTTTTCCGACGCACCTCTTCAATAACAATATGGTCCGATGTGGCCGATGGGTACGGATTAATCCCCAGCTTTTTAAGCTGATCTAACTTGCCTAAACGTATCTCTGCTTCCGGCCTTGACTGCTCTACCATGCGCTTAGTTTACCAAACCTGATGAGATGAAAGTAGCTTAGTTGTCGAGGAGCTTGGAGCTCTCCGGGCTTTCCAATACTTGCTGGCTATCTATTTGATCCATAACCCGCCCGAGCTGTCTGGCGCGTGTAGAGGAGACAACTTGAAACTGTTTTGAGGCAGAATCCAACCTATCACCTAGGGTGTCAAGTGATTCAGAGAATTTATCGTATTAACCGCGAAACTTTTGCACTAGGCCTATGATCTGATGAATATTTGCTTGAAGGCGGAAATTAGAGTGAGCCTGTTTAACTAAACGCAGTAGAGCAACGAATGAGTACGGGCCGGCCAAAACGACCTTTTTTTGCATTGCCTCTTCCCAAATGTTATTGGATTGTTCATAGATATAACTGAATATCATCTCGTTTGGTATGAAAGCAACGGCAAAATCTACCGTATTGTCGTCAGGGTTAATGTAATCACGAGTTGCAATCTGTTTAATTTTTTCCCGAACATCGCGCTGGAACTGATCAAAGTGTCGTTTTTTCTCTTCCGTACTTGAGGCTTCGACGTACTTCTGTAAGTTCTGATAGGGAAATTTCACATCAATATTCACCTTAGTTTTATCAGGTAGAACAATAGTGAAGTCTGGTCGCCCTTCTCCTGTGTTATCCTGAACGAAATAATCTTGGTTAATAACAAACCCAGCCATTTTTAGAAGATCCTCAGCAATCCGTTCACCGAAGGCGCCCCGCATCTGGTTATTGGAAAGGATATTCTTTAGCTGATCGGTGCTACCCTGAAGCTGGCTTGTGAGTTGTTTATGACTCTCAAGCTCTTTTACGAGAGCGGAAAATCCAGAAATTCGCTGTTCCTCGCTTTTAACCAATTTGTCGTCGGTATCTTTGAGTCGCTTCCCGATCTCTTCTATCATGATCTTGATCGCGTCCTTCTTACCATCTAAGTCGGTCGCAAACTGTTTCTTATCGTCAGTCATCTTCTCTTTTGCCAACATTACCAAGTGCTCAGTAGCGGACTTGAGATCGTTACCCCGATTTTTAAGCAGAACAAAGGTACCAATAGCTCCAACAATTACACCAACCAGCAAGTATAATTCACTTGACATTGTCTACTAATCCTACACTTATACCAGAAATTTT
>JBBTZC010000010.1:0-2807 GCA_038078495.1 Patescibacteria group bacterium
AGAAAAGCTTTCTTTGGCTCAACTAGCGTTCGCCAAATGGAACTAACCCCCAAAGCTCAAGCGGTTGAACTAATTCGTCAGTCGCAAAATGTTTTGATTTTGACCCATCAGGATCCGGACGGCGACGCCCTGGGTTCGTTGTTGGCCTTACGTTTAGTTTTACAAAGACTAGGCAAAAACGTTGATGCTTTGTTTTTTGGTCAAGTTCCAACCTCGATGTCTTTCCTCTCTGGTTACTCCGAGGTCAAAGATAAAACTATTACCCCAAGTAATGATCTGATTATTACCATAGACTCCCGTAATACTGGTGAAGACTTAAAATTAGGTTACAAAAAGATTGTTGACGAACACCGTATCCAGATTGTAATTACTCCACCTAAGGGAGCGTTAATGCCGGAAGACGTTAAAGTTGAACGCTCAATTCCAAAATACGACGCCGTTATTATATTAGACTGCTCAACATTTGAGTTGCTTGGCCCAATCTACACGGAATTCCCTGATTTATTCTTTGAAACTCCTACGGTTTCTATTGATCACCACGTTACAAATTCATATCCTGCCAAAGTGAACTGGGTAGATATGACCGCTACCTCCACTGCCGAGATGCTTGTGGCTTTAATCGAAGCACTCGGTCGTGGCGAGAACCTGCTTGATGAAGAAGTCGCTACCTGTTTACTAACGGGCCTTATTACAGATACCGGTAGTTTCCAAAATATGTCTACGACACCGAAGTCTTTGACCGTTGCCGCTCAGCTCGTGGCTGCTGGCGCTAAACACCAAGAAATTATAGAACGCATTAGTAGCAAGTCTCTGACAACCTTGAAGTTATGGGGCCGAGCCTTAGCAAAGATCCAGGCAAACACTGAGTTGCGCTACATCTGGACAGAGCTAACAACAAATGACTTTGCAGACCTAGCCTTACCCGATGGTGACGACGGCAGTCTTATCGACGAACTTCTAAAGTCTGCAACTGACGTAGATTTTGTCTTTATCCTAAAAGAAAAAGAAGGTGGCGTTAGAGGTAGTATGCGCTCGGTGAAGAAAGACTTTGACGTTGCACGACTGGCCGCAATATTTGGTGGAGGTGGCCATAAAGCGGCCGCTGGATTTAGAGTTGAAGGAGAATTGGACTCCGTTAGAGGCGAGATTCTGACCAAGATCGAAGCCGCACTCCAAGCCGCCCCAGTTCTTGTCACCCCCATTATTACCCCAACCAGTTGAGATATTGCGTTCAATTTGTTAAAATATCTTTAACTCAATGGCAAAGATGACTACAAAAGCAAAGGCGATACCCGAAGCGCAACCAAGAAGCGCCGGGAAAGTTTCCGCTCGCAGAGCGAAAACTATCAAAAAGTTCCAAGCCCACGACAAGGACACCGGTTCAACCGAGGTTCAGGTGGCGGTTTTGAGCGATAAAGTTAATACACTCTCGGAACATCTACAGACTCACAAGAAAGACGTAGATTCCCGTATGGGTCTTCTAAAGATGATTAGCCAACGCCGAAGCTTGCTTGGATACTTGGAGAAAAAGAATCCAGAGCGCTATAAAAAGCTAATCTCGAGTCTCGGCCTAAGAAAATAACGTACCCTTTATTCGTCGTTCCGGTGCGACAATTGTTTATTTGCGAAACATTCGCAAATGCAATGGACTCGAGCAACATTGTTGCTAGCGGTGCCTGGAGTACCAGAAGCTTCGCAACAAAATTACTCTCGCCCATTACTAAAGTGAACAATGGTCGCTCTACGAAATTAATAATTAGTAATCGGAGGTTATTCGATCGTCTGGCTAGTGGTGCGCCCAAGCTTGCTTGGGTTCACCACTAGCCGTTCCCGCATGATCGTAACCTCCTTAGAAAAAGGAGAAAGAAAATGAAAGAAATGAAGAAAGCGACCGTGCCCTACGGAGAAACGGAAATTACGCTAGAACACGGCAAGTTAGCTAAACAGGCTGACGGGTCTGTAACTGTGCGCCAAGGCGACACGGTAATTTTGGCAACCGCTTGTGTGGCCGATGCCCCAAAACCAGGAGGTGACTTCTTCCCGATGACAGTGGATTACGAAGAGCGTATGTATGCTGCTGGTAAGATCTCTAGCTCCAAGTTTATGAAGCGTGAGGGCAAACCCAGCGAAACAGCTGTCCTAACGGGACGCCTGATCGACCGCTCAATCAGACCGATGTTTCCCAAAAGTTTTCGTCGGGAAGTCCAGATTGTTGTAACGACCCTATCTATTGATGGTGAACACGATGCCGCCGCTCTGGCCGTTATCGGTGCTTCGGCCGCTCTAACGCAAACTGACGCCCCGTTTGAGGGTCCAGTTGCCGCCGTTCGAGTAGGGATGATTGATGGCAAACTAATTCTTAATCCAACCACCTCGCAGATTGCCGAGGGCGACTTAGATCTTCTAGCTTCCGGTACCGAACATAAAATCACGATGATCGAAGTAGCCGCTAACGAGATTCCTGAAGCCAAGATGGCCGAAGCGCTAGCATTTGCCCAGAAAGCAATTGCTTTGGCAATTGAACCCCAGCGGGTATTTATTAATAAAGACAAAGATAAGATTGAGCATGTCGAGCCAGAGCATATCGGTGCCGTCAAAGACTTTGCTTGGGACCGTCTACAGGAAATCGTGACCGAACTCGACCTTGAGAAGCGCCACGATATGCTTAAAGAGCTAGAAGCTGAAGCCATTGAGAAATTTGCCGAGCAATTTGAAGAGGGGCAGGTTATCGAAGCGATTGAAATGGCTTTCCTTAAATCTATTCGAGCCTTAATTCTCGAAAAGAAACAGCGACCCGACGGCCGTAA
>JBBTZC010000011.1:0-4582 GCA_038078495.1 Patescibacteria group bacterium
CGTTTGTTTATAATCTCAACCATCTCATCCGGAGTGTGGTAGGATTTAACCAAATAATCTACCGCGCCAAGTGAGAAAGCCAGCTGTTTATCAGAATCCGACTGCTCACTGCCGAGATTTGTCAAAACAATAACCGGCACATCTCGGGTATCTAAATTCTTTTTTAACCTTCGTAGTACTTCAAAGCCATTAATTCCCGGCAAGAGAATATCGAGCAAAATCAGATCGACGCCTCGATCAGCTTTCTTTATGGCTTCGTTACCGTCGCGAGCGATGTCTAATTCAAAATCTTCCTCGCCAAAACGTTCTTGATACATATCAATCAATAATGGTTCGTCCTCAACTAATAATACTTTCTTGGTTTTCACTGTTTACTCCTTTTAGCTTGCTCTAACGAGAAGGCAACGGCAAAGTGCGTCCCCTTGCCCACTCGACTTTTGACTGTAATGGTTCCATTTTGTTTTTCAACAAAGGATTTCACAATATATAGCCCAAGCCCGGCTCCCTGTTCTCGCGACTGTTCCGGACGGTGAGCCCGGTGAAACTTTTCGAAAATCTCCTCGATATTTTTTATACCGATACCGATTC
Organism: Patescibacteria group bacterium; assembly: GCA_038078495.1. Lineage (GTDB taxonomy): Bacteria > Patescibacteriota > UBA1384 > 2-12-FULL-50-11 > 2-12-FULL-50-11 > JANLIQ01. The sequence goes on from JBBTZC010000011.1 coordinate 589, forward strand.
CGGTATCACGAATGTTAACGACAAGCCGAGAATCCAATCCTTGCCGGTTCGAAACGGATTCTAACCATACTTTAATAGAGCCTGTTTCAGTGTATTTTGTGGCGTTGTCGATAAGATTGGCAAATATCTGCTCCGTTCGCTCTGGGTCAAGTCGGACATTATCTCGTAGTTTGCTGTTGGTGAGAGATAAAGTTACTCCCTTGGCGGCGGCTTTAGGTTTGAAATCACGAACCACTTTTTTTAAAGTGGGGAAAAGATGGATGCTTTGAGGTTTGAATTGGATCCGATCTTGATCAATTTGGTTAACCCGTAATAGATCTTCGGCTAATCTTCCAAGACGATTGCTGGCTTTCGTGGCCTGCGAAAGGTAGGAAAGTTGTTTTTCGGTTAAGTTATTGTTGTTACGGTCAAGCAAGTTGAGATACCCCTTAATCGCCGTTAAAGGAGTGCGTAATTCGTGAGTGGCAATAGAGATAAATTCGTTCTTTTTCTGTTCCAAGCTTTTCTTATGGGAGATATCACGTGCGACTAAGACCGCTTGCTCAAAAACACCGGAGCGATTTTTGTAAATTGTTACTAAGCAACTAACCCATCGGTTTTCGCCCTCTTTTGTTAGAATTTCAAAGTCGGCACCGATATGTCTGGGCTCCGGACCATTACTCTCTCCTATTAGAACTGCCAACCAATCCAATTGTCCGATCCGACGCAAAATAGTTTCAAGAGGACGATTAATGGCTTCTGATGTTCTAAAACCAGTTAACCGTTGCATTGATCGGTTCCATAGGGTTACGCGCAGGGAACTGTCCGTCATTGCCATCCCCTCACCCAACTGACTGGTTAGGTTTGCGATTGTAGTACTCTGCTGATGATAGTTCTGCTCAAGTTGGCTGTTGCTTAGCCTTAATCTCATGATTTGGCGGATTACTTCGAAAACACGACTAGTTTCGTTTGATATTGTTCGGCTACTGACTGAAAGGAGATAATAATATTGGTCGCCATATCCGCCTAGCGACAGTACGTGACAGTGACTAATTACTTTTTGATTTATCTGGAGAGATACGGGAGTATTACGGTTGAAATAATAATGATCGGGTCTGGCGATCTTCTGGATGGCTCGGGTTTCAATACACCTTAGGGCTTTCTTTGGTGAGAGGTTTGTTGCCACGATTTGGTTGCCAAGAGAGCTTACCTCCCAGATAATAATCCCCTCGCAACCGGTAATTTTCGGGAGAAAAACGCAGAGTCGGCCGTAAAGCTGGCTTAACGACACCGATTCATTACTTATTAAACCGAGTAACTCCAGTCTTAGGGCTTTTTGGTCAACTGCTGTTTCTGGAAGTATGTAAAGGCGGGACATCAGCTTGTCCCACGAGGGCAAGGCCGGCAGGCGGACTAAACGTCGATCTTCAGTCATGGCGCTAGTATACCTCGACTTGCAAGCAAGTTTGATCAGGTTATCTTCCGAGAAACTCGCCATCCCTGTTATTTTTTTGTCATTTCTTACAAACAATCAATAACCCTTGACAGAATTTGAGTACTTGTTAAACTCTTTGTATGGTTGCTGGGGGCAACCCACTAAGTATCTGATCCACAGTCCAAAAATTAACAAAAACTAATTATCACTTAACACCTATATTGGGACTGGGAAAGAAAATAAAGTAGAAAACTAAGTAATATTTTTTATAACAACTATGCCTAAAAAAGATATCCTTATTACCGAAGAAGGTCTGGAGAACTTAAAAAATGAGCTTCAAGAGCTTCTAACTGTTCGTCGTCCGGAAGTGATCAGCCGTATCAAAGGGGCAAAAGAATTAGGAGATCTGTCGGAAAATGCCGAATACTCGGCCGCCAAGGAAGAACAGTCTTTTATCGAAGGTAGAATCCAGGAATTAGAAGAGATAATCAAACACGCCAAGATTGCCGCTTCCAGTGCGGATTGCAACGGTACGATCAATATCGGATGTTTCGTGACGGTTTTAGTGGAAGGCGAAGAGGATAAATTTGAATTGGTTGGACCGACCGAATCCGATCCAGCCAAAGGAAAAATCTCCGTTGATTCGCCGGTTGGCAAGGCCTTACTTGGTCACAAAGCCAAAGAAACTGTTTCGGTCGAGACACCTGACGGTAAAATTCAGTACAAAATAATCTTGGTCGATTAAGAGTTTTTCGGTTAAGCATTTAGTGAAAGCGATACTTCCGTGTGTTGGGGAACTGGAGTACCAGAACAACCCACGAAAGTATCGCTCTCACCTCTTAAAGCGCTCGATCTAAATTCTTGTCACCAAAAATCTCTCTATTACTCTTGACTTTCTCGGTAAATTAAGATATATTTCAGCAAGTATTTTAACAAGTAATTGAGGTGGACTTCCGGGAAATATTTTTTACTTCTCGGCAGTCCGTCTCAATCTTGAGAAGGCCTACGACCCGCGGAATATACACCGCAAGGAGAATAGCTGATGAGGAATCAGACAGTCTCGATTCGAATGGCTACGGAGAAGCAGAAGGAGGGGATCCGAGGCACAGTCAATGGAGCTCTCGGGGAGATCTTCGAGCTTCTCACTCACGCTGATGCGCAAGCGATAGCTGGCGCCCAGGGTGAAATCGTCACCGGAGTTCGCAAGGTTTTCGAACCGTTCATCAGAACGAGAGCAACTTCGTATTGGCTTGATGTGATGGCGCGGTTTACCAAAGAGGTCTTCGGCCTCGACTGTGACTACTCAAATGTTCGAGTTCCAGTTTCCCGCGAGGGGTTCAACTGGATGCTCGTTGCCGATGAGCGGGTCACGACCGAGATGGCGGCCAAGAAATGTGCCGAACTTCTGCCGTTCTGGCGATGGACTAACACCTCCCTCGACGAGGTCGTGACTCACAACGACCGAAGCGAGAAGGACGGCACCTACGCTATCTGGCTACACGATACCGTCGAAGCCGACGAGATTCACAAGAACAAGTCGGCCAACGACATCCAAGCGGCCGGTATCAAGGGCGTGACGCTTCGTGAACAGCTTCTACTGGTGCTTTGGTACCACTGGAAGTTTGGCAAGTTCCTCGACATCGTCAATATCACGCTCTGCACGGGTTCCCGTTATTCGGACGGTGGTGTGCCGAATTGCTACTGGGGTCCCGACTCTCGCGAGGTCGATGTCTATTGGTACGATCCCGGCGATCGTGACGACAACCTTCGCTGTCGCGAGGTGGTTTCCATCCAATAACCCTTGCGACTTTCCCCCTTTCTCCCTTGCCCACCCCATCCGGGGTGGGATTCTTTTTGTCTAACATCATGCTACATTCGAGATGGCTATTAAATTGGTCTGCCAGCTGGCGGATAGCGATTTGCCATTATATTTTGGAAACTCCGTGTCGCACCTCAAGGAAGGTGGGCTTCTACGCCCTACTTCATAAGGCGCCACCCGGCAAGTACGCTTCACTCAAGCGACTTTCATTGGACGGGGTGAGACACAAAGTGGTTCCCGCTATTCGGACGGTAGTGTGCCGAATTGCTACTGGAATCCCGACAATCGCAAGGTCAAAGTCAATTGGTACAATCCCGACAATCGTAACGACAACCTTCGCTGTCGCGAGTAGTTTCCGCGAACAGCCCCACCAACGGTGGGGCTGTTGTTAGATGAGCGACTTGATCCAGCCGTTGGCCATTTTGGATATTTCCTGAAGGTCAGCCGATAATCGGATATATTTGGTTTGATCGAGTAAGTTCAGGTCGTGAGTTATTCTAGTCAGCCGTTTAGCGATTTCTGTCTGACGACGGAGATGCATTATCATCGGCAGTTTCTCGGTTCGACTAAGAAACGCTGCCTCGATGGCGGACTCCAACATCTCCAGTATTGTAGTTTCCAGACGAAGGAAGATCCCTAACCGTTCTTTTTTCGGCAAACCAGAACTAATTTGGTAAATCTTCTTGTATAATTCGGTAGTCTTATGAACAAGAGGAATGTCAGTAATGGTCGAAAATTGAGTGGGGGGGGGCTTAAGCGGG
>JBBTZC010000012.1:0-5056 GCA_038078495.1 Patescibacteria group bacterium
TGAAGTACCGGAAAATTCCCCCCTTGCTCTGTGTGCCAAAGCCGTCATTGGCGTAACAGATATCTCAACAATCACACCAAACTCCCTCACCAAAGATCAGAAACAGAGAATGCGTCAGTGTTACGCTCCCTCCGGTGAGCAGGCAATGGCTAATACCCAACCTAGTCTCCCTCAAGAAGCGGCGGATTGTATCAAAAAAATTATGGGAGAAACCGCCTTCTCACAAATTAGTACCGGTCGTCTTGAACCGACAGCTGAACAGCGTAAAGCTGGAGCAGCTTGTTTCCAGAAAAAGGGACTATCCAAAATAGCCGAGCTATCTGAAGCAGCGGTTCCCAAAACCCAAGCCGAGGCACTCATGGCTGACGTTGATACTGATATTGTTTCCCAACCAACGATCAAGCCACCAACAACGGTGGAGGTTAACAAAGACCCTGACGCTTCAAACTTTGAAATCTCAGGTGTTGTAGCGGAGGGTGAGTCAGTCGACATTTACTATAACTCTGAGGCCACAATTGTGACTGCCGAAACTAAAGACGGTAGTGATGGCAAAAAAACTTGGAGCACAAACGTTGCGTATAGCAGTCTAAGCCAGGACGAAGAACACACCGCCTATGTTGTAACAACTAAATCTGATGGTTCAATTGTTCGAAGCCCGCTAGTTGGTTTCGAGGCTAAAGCGGCCGAATCATCTGCGACTGCCTCAACTAGCACTAGTCGAAATATGTTGATTCTGTACGGCGTCCTGGGCGCGCTGGCCCTAGCCATAATCGGCTTTATCCTAGTCCGTCGCCGACACAAAATGATTACCTAAAAATCAATCCTTAAGAAACCGCTCGCAAAAAGCCCACGATAGTGGGCTTTTTGCCTTGGCAGGCCCTAGGCGAATCCTCGCTGACGCTCGGAAAGCTCCTCTGCTTCGCTCCGTCGCTAGCGAACGCCTGAAGTACGATGGGCAGGGGCGACAGGGATCGAACCTGCGGCCCTCGGTTTTGGAGACCGATGCTCTACCACTGAGCTACGCCCCTGCTCATCGCACATTTTTGGAGACCGTTGTTATGTGTTACGGAGTACTCACCGCAACAGAGGTGGGCTACTGGCCACCATACCATTTAACTAAGGGCCTTTACCCCAGAATTTTACCACAGAAACCGCCACTTTATCAGCGGATGACAACTGGTTTGCGCCAGTTAGTAAGACGCAGGGTTTACTTCCCTTCTTTATGAAGAGTCTTTTTCTTACAGCGTTTGCAGAACTTCTTAAGCTCCAACCTGGTGGTGGTGTTGGTTTTATTTTTTTCGGAATAGTAATTTCGCTCTTTACACTCAGTACATTCGAGAGTAATCGGCATCCGGGCGGTTTTCTTTGCCATCTGTTTCTATATTTTACTGGTTAATCTTTCTGTTGTCTACGGTCTGAGCCAAGAACGGGGATCGAACCCGTGACCTCGTCATTACCAATGACGTGCTCTACCAACTGAGCTATCTTGGCGCGGTGCTGGGAGTAGGATTCGAACCTACGAAGGCACAAGGCCAGCAGATTTCACTTATCCCTAAGTTTCCTTAGAGCGCGGACTATATCATTACCCAATTTCTTGGGTATCCCGGTATCTAGTCTCTACGGCGCTCCCGCCATATGGCGGGTTCCCACGGTATTAGCATATCTTGCGATTTAGCTTTCACCGTTATCCCGGAATTGTCATTCCAGAGTTACCTCTGGAAGCTGCCAATCTAGACAGTCTGCCCTCGTTGACCACTTGAGTATCCCAGCAATTATCCAATTAAGGTTCGGAGCCGCCTGTCGGATTCGGACCGACGACCTGATGCTTACAAAGCAACTGCTCTACCACTGAGCTAAGGCGGCAAATTATTTACCTAATTTTGACTTATACTCATCTATCCAAACAAGGATCGTATTCAGAAGTCTTTTGTCTGCGTAGCTAAGTGCTAGTGTACCATATTGAGACCGACGTTTATAAGTACCGACCTTTCCTACGTGAATAAAAGACCGGTAGAAACTGGTTCGAGGCATATTGGTTACTTTCGACCAAAAATTTAATAGTTCTTCCTCGTCGTGATCTGGGTAGAGGTGAATTAGTGCCTTCAAACGACTTTCAGAAATTCCGCAGACTATTCGCAAGAATCTTAAAAACACTACTATCATTTCTGGATTACTATTAACAAAGTTGACGGTCCCACCCTTCTTAGCGCCTTCACCCCAGTAAAGCATGATCCCGGCAATACGCAGCTCTCTATCGGAGGCCGTTAAAGAACTTTTCAGTGTAAACTCTTCCTTACCAAACCTCGTGGCATTAAGACTAAAAATGGCCTCGCTCAAATTGCGACGGTCGATACCGTGTTTAACTAGATGGTGTCTCACCCCAGAACTTGAGATACGCAATTTATCTGCTATCTGCTGCATAGATAGCTTTTGTTCGTTATATAGTTTTATGACTTCCTGGCCGTCTACCTTAAAACCTAACGCTCCCATCGATTCAGTCTAGCAGACCGTAGTTTGCAGTAACAATAGCTACTTCCTCTCAAGCAAATGGTCTAGAAGCTGTCGGTACTTCTTGGTCACGGGATCAAGAGTTATAGCCTCTCGGGCGGATACCGTCGCTTTTTGACGATCGTCGTTACCAAGATACGCCAAAGCTAGGTTGTAGTGCCTGCTTGGGTTGTATTTATCTAATTTCACCGCTACTTTCAAAGATTCAATAGCATCGTTAAAGTTTTTTTGATGCAGATATATCACTCCCAACCGGGCATACACTTTGGGATCTGTCGGGGTTCGTGTTGCCGCCTTAAGAAAAAATTCTTCGGCTTTATCGTAGTTGCCTACCCCAAACAACTCGTCGCCTTCTTCAAATAACCCGGCGATTTCCCCTCCCTCGCCAGACGACTCTTCTTGCCAGAACTGGTGAACACCGGTGATGCCTTGTGTGGCTACCGGCCGATCAGACAGTAATGGAATACCACTTTTTACTTTTTTTGCCCGGTTAACAACTCTGCTACCAACTTGAAAACTGAATCGTCCGATTTTTTTAGTCAATTCAAGAGCTAGTTGTCCGGCCTGCTCAACGACTTGCGGTGTACTGGCAAAGCGTCTGACCAATAAAATTAAGAAAAGTGCCAAGGCAACAAAGAATATTACTTGGGCAATCATTAATCTTTGGTATAACCTGAAGTCGCGTCCCAGCGCAAGAGCAACCAATCAACTGTCAGTTTCAAATTAGCATTGGCATTAAGTTTCTTAATTGCCGTATCTATAAGTGATATCCGACCGGAAATTAATTGACTGGGATTGGTTAGGAGTAAAAGCTTCTGGGCCTGCATTACATTTGCCAATAACTCAACGAGTTTATCCCTATCAAGCTCGGCTAAAGTGTCAAACGAATTGGGCAATTGATCAGATGGCGCATTTGATGGAACCGATGATCCTTTAGTAACCTTAATTGCGTGCAGTCTTGAGATGATTGTTGGCAGAAGACGTTGAGCTTGTTCGGTCTGTAACACAATCACAACCGAAGAGGGCGGTTCTTCAAGCAATTTCAGTAAAGTATTTTGGACGGTTTCGCTCATCAGGTGAGCATCTGTCACCATCAGTAATCGCCGAGCGCTCATCGCACCTAATTGGGCTTGAGCGACAAGAGTTCGTGCCGACTTGACGTCACTTTGGGCTCCATCAAAGACCAAGGTGTCAACTGTGTCAAAAGAAGCGAGAATTTCTGCCACATCGTTTAGATTGGCATTACAGAGGTAAGATCGTCCGGGAACCAAAGTAGTATTGAAACGAACTGATGCCATTGTTTAGGCATTTTATAAATTATTTCTCCTGAACGCTAGGGATGTTATTGAAGCCCCAGAGAAGTACTGTTATGATAACGGCAATGGCAAACGGCTTTGAAGACAAAACGTTGAAGTGCAAAGACTGCGGTAATGATTTCATCTGGACTGCTGGCGAGCAGGAGTTTTTCTCGAAAAAGGGTTTCACCAACAAACCAGCTCGTTGCAAAGACTGCCGACAAAAAAATCGGCAAAAAGTCGAAGCTGAATACTTTAAAGTCATTTGTTCTAATTGCCAGCAAATAGGCGAAGTTTTATTTAAGCCCGCCAATCCAGATTCTCCGATCTACTGCAAAAAGTGCTTTGAAGAGAAGTTTCTCGCTCCGGTTGCCTAGTTTAAGCTACGATTGCGGCTTTGAGGGTACGACTACAGCGCTGACAAATTAATAAGCCGTTATTTTTTTGTAAATTCGGATAGACTAATTTTTTTGTTTTATGCAAAGACTTGGGTCGGTTAAACCCTACTTGTGCCTGTTTTAGACAAATCTGACAAAATAATAGATTTCTATTCATTAAATTATTTCCTTTGATATTGATTACTAACCAATTAATCTTATACTAAGTTGCAGGATGTCTCAACAGTCTTTACTACTGGGCTTCTTAATAATCGTCATCATTTTAATGAGTTTATCTGTCCACGAGTTCGCTCATGCTTTCACCGCTAATCTGTTCGGCGATCCGACTGCCAAAAACGAAGGGAGGATGACCCTGAACCCCTTTAAGCACTGGGATACTGTTGGAACAACTCTACTGGTCGGATTACTTGCTTTACGGGCCTTAGGTTTAAGCAGCGTACCAGCCTTTGGCTGGGGTAAGCCCGTACCTGTTAATGAAGGTAATTTTGAAAATCCCCGCTTGCATGGAATTCAAACTGCCTTAGCTGGCCCGATGAGCAACTTCATTTTAGCGATGATCCTTGCTCTGATCGTCAGAGTCGTCAATTTACCAGAGTTGGTGGGTACGGCCTTAATCCTTGCTGTCTACGTCAACATATTTTTAATGTTTTTTAATCTTCTCCCTATCCCTCCCTTAGACGGATCCAGAATTCTGCGATTATTTATGAGCGAACAAGCTTACTATGGGCTTGCTAGCAATCCTTTGTTTTTAATCGGTGGCATATTTGTTGTTTTATACTTACTGGCAGATCTATTAGTTCAAGCGACAACTTATCTGACAACACTACTTATCGGTGGCTGACGCTACCGTTTCTC
>JBBTZC010000012.1:5156-12833 GCA_038078495.1 Patescibacteria group bacterium
TCTGAGCTCGAAATCGGTGGCTGACGCTACCGTTTCTCTCTGAGCTCGAAATCGGTGGCTGACGCTACCGTTTCTCTCTGAGCTCGAAATCGGAGCGTAGTTGATTCTAGTTAATGGAAATGGGAAAATTACCCTAATCCCAGGCAACGGGGTTAACAGGCCATAGCGCAGTTGGTAGCGCGCCGGGCTGGGGGTCCGGAGGTCGTGAGTTCAAGTCTCACTGGCCTGACAAATACAGTTACAGCTTGCTGTTAGCGCTTCTCTTTGCTACAACCAAGGCAAGTCAGATGGACGAACAAATATTGCCTTACGACATTCTACGGTTTGATTACAAGGAGCGTTTAAGCGATCGTTTTCTAGCAACACATCTGCATCGCTTTGAAATGTTTAGTAAGCCCGTAGCATTGGTGGTGCTTGTTGAAATCATAAATCCTTGGCACCCATCTAGTGAGCTAGGTCAAAAAGTATTAAATAGTTTAATTAGAGAATTTCTTAAGAATGATGCCCAATCTTATTTGTCCCGCTTTGAAAATGCTCTAAAGCAGGCTAACCGAGCCGTTCAGGACGCTCTCGACCAAACTAAATCTCCTGTTTCTTGTGTTGCGGTCTTGCTGGAAGCTGATCAGATTCACTGCGCAAGCATAGGCACCTCTAAACTAGGACTACTTAGAAACGGAAAACTAGCAACAATACTTGGTTCAAAAAACTCTTATAACGAAACCTTTTCGGCCGTTACTAGTGGGGATATGAGAGAGAACGATTGGCTATTCGCTGCCAATGAAACATTTTACTCACTTTTAGCCAATGCCGAACACGAAATCTGGCTAGAGGCCGACATAGCAGAGATTGGGACCAAGATTAGCCAACTGAACGATATAAATCCAGATCTAAAGTGTGCGGGAGTCATACTACGCTACCTCCTCGACTCACCCCCTGTGAACCAAACTTTCCTTTGGGGCGAAACAGGTGCACCAGCGCATAGCGCTCAGCGTTTAAAGATGCCGAGAGTTAACCTTAGCGTTCTTACCCTTCAAGTAGAGCGACTAGGAAATCTGGTCGGTATTGTCTGGAACTTCATAGCTAGCCTTCTTCAACCAAAAAAGGATTCGACGAGCTCAAACGCTGCCTTAAGAACTCAATTACCCAAACTCTCAAAACGGATTCTATTGATATCTGTAGCAGTAATTCTGCTTATTGCTGTGGTCTGGATCGGGTATTGGCAATCTCACAAGAACCAAGCTACAAACGCTCCTAGAACTACCTTACTAAGTGAGCTTCAAAGTTTACCTTCTGAAAAATTACTTAGCGGACTTGAAACAAAATTTACCTTCATCGACTACCAATCACTCTCTGAGAGCGACAAAGGCCGATTATCTAGTTTACTTAAAAACCAAAAAGCTATTCTAGTAGACCTACCCGCCGCAACAATCCAGGCACAAAACGATATCGTTGACTTGGAGTTATTAGATAGCCAACCGCTATTTATTGATGTCCAAGGACAAACATGGATATATAACGGCACTTTACTATCTCAGTTGCCCCAGAAAACCCCGATTACTAATCCCCTATCGTTAACAGCGTTTAGTTCGACTAATATCTTAGCAACTGACTCGTCTGGCAATGTCTGGCACTTAGATGGTACGAGAGACCAACCGCGCGCGTTAACTCAAGCTGGAACTTTCTCGTCGGGGAATAAAATTGCCGATCGCTACCAGAGCAACCTCTATTTAGTGAATATAACAACAAAAGTCACGTCCCGGGTAAGTAATTTTACGAGCGACTTAAGCGGGGAATCTGTCTATAACAAAGCAGAGAACTTAACGCCGATTACTAATCCGACAGACATCGCGATAAATGGCAAGATTCTCTTAGTAGACAGTACTGGCTTGGTTGTTGAATTCACGCGTAACACAACCGCCAAGATTAAATTCCAACTGCCGTTTACAAATGGCCCCGTCAAGATTGCCTCAACTGAAAAATCCCCGTTAACCATTATTGGTTCCGGACGCACAGTTTACTTAATAGATAGCTCTAGCTCCTTGCTAACCTCAATGTTTCTGGCAACAAACGCTAAAATCACAGATATTGCTCTTGACCCAACAAACCCAACCAAGTTTTGGGTTGCTACCGGAAACCAAATCTACAGTCTGGTTATCCCTAGCTCTCTTTAGCTACCATCCGGCTGGGAGCTGAGATTCCGATACACTACTGACGTAGCGGTTGGGATTCCTTCACCATCCGAGATGGTGCCGAAATCCCAATCAAATCTAAAGTCTTCTTAATCGTTAAGCTGGTGGCCTTAAGAATGGCTAAACGAGAGTTGGCGACCTCTGGTGGCTCTCCTACGACACGGACTGTCTCGTAGAATGTATGCAGGTCGGTGGCCAAAGCAGTGGCGTAGTGTGTTAAGCGATGAACCTCCAGATTACCAGCAATCTCTTCGACTAGATCTGGGAATTGAATAATTCGAAGTAGTAGTTGTCGTTCAATAGGATGAGTAATTGTTATTTTTTCCGGAATTTCAAAGTCTTCCTCTTTAGAGAACTGGCGAAAGATTGAAGAGATCCTGGCGTAAGCGTATTGGATATAAAAAACCGGATTTTGATTGGAATTGGCCTTGGCCAGATCCAGATCAAAATCTAAGTGCGTATCTGTGCTCTTATTAAGGAAGAAAAAACGCGCGACATCGGGGCCAATTTCGTCTAGAACATCGTCCAAGGCAACGTAAGTTCCAGCCCGTTTAGACATTTTGATTTCCTGGCCGTTCTTAACCAGTCTGACCAATTGGGTCACAATCCAATCTAATGAACCTCCCCACATGTAGTGCGGTCGGAGTATTCCTTCGATAACTTTTGTTAGCCCCGTTGTATAGGTGTAGTGGTCGGCTCCGACAATATTTATCAGCCGATGATAGCCCCTCTGTAACTTGAAGCTGTGATAGGCAATGTCAGAAGCAAAATAAGTCTCTCCCCCGATACCACGAATTAAGACCCGATCTTTGTCATCGCCGAAACGAGTTGTTGAGAGCCATGTTGCCCCATCGGCTTCGTAAACGTACCCCTTAGCTTTAAGTAATTCGAACGTTTTTTTATAAACCCCCGTTTGGTACAAGGAAGATTCGGAAAAAAACTGGTGAAAATTAATGCCAATTTTTTTAAGCATTGGTTTAATCATCTCTTCCATGACGATCGCCGCGGCTTTTTCCCCAACCACAAGCGGATCTTTTTCTTTGATCCGCAAAGCTAATGCATCAATGTAATCGCCACGATACTCGGCTAACTTATCTTTTAAAACAGAATGTCCGAGAGTTTCAATCTGTCCACCACGATCATTAACGTAGTACTCTCGCATGACCGTGCAACCGTACAACTCTAGAATTCGAGAGACTGTTTCACCAACAAAAGCTCCGCGGGCATTACCAAGCGTCAACGGACCGGTGGGATTGGCGGAGATGTATTCCACTAAAACACGGGTTTCTTTACCCAGGTCACTTCTCCCAATAGCATCAGGAGATTTAATAATTTCTTTAACTGTTGCTAACAAATGTTCGTTTGTAATCGTAAAATTAATGAACCCCGGGGTGGTAACGGACACGCTTCGGAAAACATGGCTTGCCTCTAATTCTGGGACTAGTTTTTGCGCTAACATCATTGGGGACGTCGCGTTATCGGCAGCTGCCACTAGGGCGATATTAGTCGAAAAATCGCCAAACATTTTATGTTTAGCCGGTTCAACGTCAAATCGTGGCGGATCGGTGTTATAAACTTTCCGGTACGCCGTACGAACAGTCTGATGTAATTGACCAAAAATCATGAGTTGAGTTGTGAAAACGAAACGGAACTAATTACCGACAATGTAGTTGTAGCCACTAGGAAGCGACGCTCCACCAAAAGAATCATGCCAGATTGTTTCAGCTCTATCAAGTGCTAACGCTTCGGGACTCTCTGGAACTAAAACTTTTTCTAAAATTGCCGTTAGCCGATAGTGTTTACCTAGTATATTTATTCCTGTAGAAAGGTTGAATTTATAATTTTCATCTCCGCTACCCCGGGTCGGATCGATTGGAATTGTAAGGAGATACTCCGAAAAAGCTCCGCAGTCACCGCTAAGTGTCCTTAGGATTTCGGTATTTTTCCATCTTGGCTCAGATACCCAGTCGTACTTGTTCCAGGCCGGATAGTGACCTACGTCACCTCTGTCGCTACACGTTTGAGTATCGTAGCGTGCCTGAAACCCTAAGCTGATTGCCGTTAAGTCAGATTTACGCCTCGCATCACGACTACGAGAGGTTGCGTTAAGATAGGCGTAAGTAGCCGTTGTCGCAAGGATTCCAATTATAGAAACCACTGCTAGAGCTTCGATTAAGGTAAATCCCCTCTTCATCATTATAATCTTACTTTCTCCGTCCAAGTTTATGAAATGTGTGCTTACCTATATGTAGAATCAGTTCGCCACGTAATTTAATTTCAAAATTAGGATCCATCATTTTCACACCATTTAACTTCACTGCGCCTTGCTCAATTAAGCGACCTGCGTGGGTATTACTGCATTGGGAAGATGTGGCAACGGCATGGAGTAACGAGATCGATTCTTGGCTGAAGAGTAGCTCCGAAGCCATATGATCGGCGACTTTTTTGTCACGAAACGTCTGATTAAAGTTCTGTAGAGCTTTTTTAGCCGCAGAAGTACCGTGATAAAGCTCAACAATCTTACTAGCAACTAAGACCTTCTGTTCTCTTGGATGAATATTTTTTAGTTTGGTTTTAACAACAGACTCCGCCCCCATCAGGGCAGCTAGCTCGCCGTAGTGAACAATCATTGAATCGGGAATGCTCATTACCTTACCAAACATTTGATCGCTCGAATCGGTGAGGCCGATGTAATTTCCCAAACTGCTACTCATCTTTCTTGCTCCATCCAGTCCAATTAGAGGTCTCATTATCACCAAATCTTGAGGTGTTTGACCAAACTTTTTTTGTAACTCTCTCCCCAGTAGTAGGTTTAGTCTCTGATCCCACCCCCCAAGCTCAATATCTGATTTCAGCTCAACTGAATCGATCGCCATGGCAACCGCATAGATTAGCTCGTGCAGTGCGACTTGTTTCCCAGACTTCAACCTCTTGGCAAAATCTTCTCTCTCCACAAGTCCGTTAAGACTAACCTTAGAGGCGATATCAATAAAATTCGCTAGGTTAATCTTGCTAAGCCACTTGGAGTTGTAAACAATCTCAGCTTTCTTTAAATCTAATATGCATCCGGCCTGCTCCAGATATGTCGCCATATTGTCCTTGATTTGAGCTGATGTTAGGGCTGGACGGGTAATATTCACCCCCGATGGATCACCGATCAGGGCTGTAAAATCTCCAATTATTAGAACCGCTCGGTGTCCGAGATCTTGAAATTGTCGTAATTTGCGCAATACCACGGCGTGACCAAGATGCAATTCTCGACTCGTTGGGTCTATCCCCAACTTGACGATTAACTTTTTATTCTCTTTTAGACGACGCGTTAAACTCGCAGATTCGATTATCTCCGCTACCGCCCAAGCTAAAACAGCTTCTTTATTAGAGTCCATTGTTACTGACAGTATATATTTGTAGAATATGGTAGTCCACTTAGATGAAATTCAAACTACGCTTCCCAACAATTCGTAACCCATTTGCTAGCCCTGTAAACCTGAAAAAACTTCAACAGCGTCTTTTTTCGCGAAAAAAATCGACAAGGTTTACCTGGAGGAGATTTGGTAAATATGCGTTGTGGACGATCGCTATTATCATTCTGGTTATTGTTTTAATGTTTGCCTGGTTTGCAAAAGACTTGCCCACTCCAGGAAAAATTCGTAATTTAGCCGCCGAAGGATCAACTCGGTTGTTTGACCGGAACATGCAGTCTCTTTATACAATTTCCGGAGAGCAGAAACGGATAATCATCGACCAGAAAGATATCCCCCAAGTAATTAAAGACGCCACAATTGCCATCGAGGACAAAAATTTCTATCAACATCATGGAATTTATCTCCGTGGAGTTGCCAGAGCTATCCTGTTCGGAGGATCGCGCGGCGGTGGCTCAACTATTACTCAACAGTTTGTGAAAAATGCCATTCTCCACGACAGAAGCCGTAGCGTCATCCGAAAAGCCAAAGAAGCGATATTGTCTATCGAGCTTGAAGCGCTTTATAGCAAAGAAGAAATCCTGACGATGTATCTTAACTACATTCCTTACGGAGGCAACAACTACGGCATTGAAGCGGCCGCCAAATCATACTTTAATAAGTCCGCTAAAGACCTCACTATTACCGAAGCGGCAACGCTCGCTGCCTTACCGCAGGCGCCCTCAACTTTGTCGCCGTACGGCCAAAATGTCGATCGATTGATCGCGCGACGAGACCTCACAATAAACCTGATGGCTGAACAAGGATATCTTAGCAAAAATCAGGCCGACGAGGCAAAAAAAGTCGAATCCAAGTTTGCTCCCCGCCGTGATTCGATTACGGCTCCTCATTTTGTCCTATTTGTTAAAGATTGGTTAGTTAACTACTTTGTCAAAGAACTTGGAGACACCCAGGCCGCAGAACAAAAAGTCGAGAGCGGTGGGTTTGATGTTGTGACAACACTCGACCTGACTAAACAGCAAAAAGCGGAAAGCATCGTTAGTGAGTCTGCCAATACAACTCTCAAACGAGCCGGAGCATCTAATGCCGCTCTCGTGACGATTGACCCAAAACGAGGCGAGATTATTGCCATGGTCGGTTCGGTGGATTACTTCCAGGAGCAATTTGGGGCGTTTAATGTCGCCACTGCCAAACGCCAACCTGGTTCAAGCTTTAAGCCGATAGTTTATTCGGCCGCGTTTAAGGAAAAGTACAATCCGGCCACAACAATTTTTGATCTTAGAACTGATTTCGGAAACTACGCGCCTGATAACTTTGATGGCGGTTTTCGAGGACCGGTAACAATTCGCCAAGCCCTTGGAAACTCCTTAAACATTCCTGCGGTTAAGGTTTTGGGCTTGGTCGGTATTGATGACGCGTTAAAAAACGCAAGTGATTTAGGTATCACAACCTTAACTGACAAGGAGAGATACGGGTTGGCGTTAGTCCTTGGCGGCGGTGAAGTTAAGCTGACTGAATTGACTACTGCCTATGGCGTATTTGGCAATAATGGCGTACTTATGCCAACCACGCCCGTCTTAAAAATTTCAGACAGTAAGGGAAAAACACTCTACAACCATGAGGATCCAAAAGACGGCCGACAAGTACTAGATCCGCAAGTCGCCTACCAAATGTCGAGCATTTTAAGTGATGTTGAAGCGAAAAAACCGACCTTCGGTCGAACGCTCGGTGTTCTAACCCTCCAAGGTCGCCCCGCGGCTAGCAAGACTGGTACTACCGATGCCTTCCGTGATGCTTGGACAATCGGTTACACTCCGCAATACGTTACCGGCGTTTGGGCGGGTAATAATGACAATAGTTCAATGAATCGTGCTGGTGGTTCGGTTGCCGCCGCTCCAATCTGGGATTCCTTTATGGAATATCTCCATAAAGATCTGCCGGTCGAACAGTTCAACCGTCCAGACGGTATCCGGGAAGTTACTGTTGACCGACTTTCAAATAAGTTGCCTGTGGATGGATCAGAATTAATATCTGATATATTTGCCAGCTGGCAGGTGCCGACAGAA
>JBBTZC010000013.1:0-1997 GCA_038078495.1 Patescibacteria group bacterium
ATTGATGGCTCCGCGCGGTGGTCGACAGTTCTAATATTTCTCTGTTACACTAAACCAGATGAGAGTGTGGGTAAAAGTACTGGCATGGACAGGCGTCGGCCTGCTTGGGCTAGGCGTGCTTTTGTTTGTCATCGGCCCGGCGTTATTTGCCAGCGTTGCCTACCCGCTACCAAGAGAATATCAACAAACAGTTTGCGACGAAGCGAAGAATTTCAACATTGAGCCGAAACTTCTGGCGGGTCTTATCTTTACAGAGAGTCGTTGGAACCCAAATGCCCAATCTGGTGCTGGTGCGATGGGTCTCACTCAATTTATTTCGGGTACAGCTAATTCAGTGGCTAAAACACTCGGCGTGGAGGATTTTAGGCCGAGCAGACTTAAAACAGAGCCATTGCTTGCAATTAAGTTCGGCGGATTTTATCTTGGGGATCTAGTTAACCGGCGCTACGGAGGTAATAAGACTAAAGCCCTAATCGCGTATAACGGTGGAGGCGGTGCGGTCATTGGCTACGAGCAGGGATATCCATTTAAGGGAACGCTTGCTTATGCTAATAAAGTTATTGCTGTTGGAGATATGTACGAAAAAATTTACGGTGATTGGTGTAGTCGGGAAGATTTGCCGGATCTGTCAGCCAAATCTCAGAATCCAACCGATTTGCTAAAGACGATAAATATTGCCGATTTCTGGAAAAACTTATTCTTTAATCGCGACATTCCAACTAATGATTCTCAGTCATCAGGCTCGATTAACGTCGACTCGTTCTGGAAGAATTTACTTAGTAACTAATGCAGTTAGACGAGGTTAGAAAAAACTTTGTTGGCTACTTCACAGACCTTGGCTACATAAAACAAGCCGAATCTAGTCTGATACCTCGTAACGATCCATCGGTTCTCTTTACCACTGCGGGCATGCAGCAGTTCAAAGATTTCTATTCATCACCGCTCGATGCACCCGCCAAGTCAGTCGTGACGATTCAACCTGTGTTTCGAACTTCAGATATCGGGGAGGTTGGGGACGCAACCCACCTGACAATATTTGAGATGCTTGGTAACTTCCGCTTTGGTGAAGAATCGAGCCTAAGGATGAAGGAGGCCGCTATTAAAGAAGCATGGAACTTTGTCCACAAGAGGCTCGGAGTCGTGAAGGAGAGGGTGTCGGCCACGGTCTTCAAGGGCGACAAGCTGACGCCAGGCGATACCGAATCAGAGGGAATTTGGCAGATGCTGGGCATTGAAGTTAAACGAATGGGGCGTGTTGATAACTTTTGGGGGCCAGCGGGGGATGTTGGTCCTTGCGGTCCGTGCACCGAGATTTATATCGACGGTATCGAAGTTTGGAATTTAGTTTTTGCCGAGTATTACAAAAATACTGACGGGAAGTTTGAGGCATTACCTCAAGCGGGCTTAGATACTGGTAGCGGTCTAGAGCGTTTATCGGCTACCTTGCAAAGCCACCGCAGCGTCTGGGCAATAGAACCTTTCGTTAGTTGGGTAGATATGGTAGATCCTACCCGCGAGTACGAAAGCAAAATTATTATCGATCACTTAAGGGCGGTGCTATTCTTAGTCAGCGAAGGAATACTGCCAGCTAACAAAGGACGGGATTACGTGCTGCGTCGTTTAATTCGCAAGGTTGTTTTTCTGGAACGCAGAGCGGCAATAAAAGCGGATCTATCAAAAATAATTACTGAAATTCACGATTACTATGCACCGTCCTACACCCTGACCGATCCAGAGAAGGTTATTAAGGTCTTTACTGATGAGCAGATTCAGTTTGAAAAGAATTTGGCTCGGGCAATCGGACATCTTGATCGTTGGGTTGCGTCGCAGAGCGGACAGCCTTCTAGCGAAGAGATTACTAAACTGGCCTTTTACCTTTTTGAATCTTTCGGTTTTCCTAAAGAGTTACTCTTGGAGCATCTTCGTGACTTAGGCTGGGAATTTGATGGTGATCTATTTGCTAAATTATTCGCCGAACACCAAGAAACTTCACGGCA
>JBBTZC010000013.1:2097-7474 GCA_038078495.1 Patescibacteria group bacterium
TATTGGAGATTTTTCTAAAGAGCTCTGTGGCGGTCCGCACATAAAGAATACAGGTAAATTGGGGAAATTCGAGATTCTTAAAGAAGAAGCCTCCGCACAGGGTGTGCGAAGGCTCAAGGCGAGAGTGGTCTAGTTTGGTTCACTGTTGTGTTCTTCCTCCGCTCCTTCGTCATAGATCACTTTATATTCTCCAGAAACCTTGTCATAAATAGCGATAACCGGAAAGTCCGTTCGCAACATTTGGTTCCCCAGTTCTTGCAGGTATTCTGGCGGTAACTCATCACCTCGTACGAATACCGTTCCGTTACCGTTGAGTTTGGGGAGAATGGCTTGTTGGACAAGAAGTTTAAATTCATCGAGAGTGACCGGCACTGTAAGCTGACAGTTAACAGACTGCTCAGGTGCTTCTTCGTCCAGCGGCTCAATCGTTACGCCCCGAAGGAATTGATCGATTTGTTCTTGAGGAATTTTTGATTCTACGCGAACAGATTTAACCCACGTCTGCTTTGAATCTATCCAAAAATCTAGGAGCTTATTAGCTAAATCTTGCCGTCCTTCTTTCTTGAGTTGATTAGAAATAATTTCTTGACGAGCGATTCCATTCGACTGGAATCCGCATTCTTGCTGAAACCGCCCAAGCCAGGCCTCTAGTTGAAGGTTGGCCAGCTCTCGATTCTCGGGTACGACTTTCTCAATCGCTATACGACCGAGTTCTAGGTATTGTCCCAGATAATCGGTTTCGAAAGTTGTGCGAACAACGGAACCACCTGGACCCAGGGTGTCGATCAATTGGCGGAGATCTTCGAGCTGATTTAATGCTCGATGCCGAAGCTCGATCATCTCCGGCGATTCGGTAAGATTTTCGGTTAACGCTTCTCCTTCCTCAGGGTTTGGCTCGGGATTGTCCGTATTGGGTGGGGTATTATTTGGTTCTTGCCCGTCGTTGCGGGGTGCCTGGAAGTTTATATCTTCGTCGCTCGGTCCGTTTTCTGGTCCCATAGATTGACCATATGCCAGATTTATTAATTGCACCAGGGTGTTGATATCTGGTAAGTTTAATCTACGTATGGGGTTATTTGGGGGGCGCAAAAAACAGAACAATTGGGCAATATCCCTAGACATCGGGACGGAGTTTGTTAAAGCTTTAGTTTTTGAGGTTGTTGACGGTGAGGGGCATATCCGTGGCGTTGGCCGAGCCCGCCAGAGATTATCAGATATGCAAGGCGGTGGCATCACAGACATCCATGGGGTAATTCAAAACTGTGAGAAAGCAATCGAACAGGCGGCCACTCAAGCTCAATATTTACCAGACAAAGCAATTGTTGGTATCGCGGGAGAGCTTGTTAAAGGGGCGACCACAACCGTAAAAGTCACCCGTCAAAAACCGCAAACTCAAATCCAGGTCTCCGAGCTTCAAGATATCGTCAACCAGGTTCAAGCTCAGGCCTTTACCCAGGCTCGAAAAGAATTAGCCGAGGAAACTGGTTTAGAGGAGATAGATATCCAGCTAGTAAACGCCGCAATCGTTTCGGTTGTTATTGATGGATACAAAGTTTCAAATCCAATGAGTTACCAAGGTAAAGAACTCTCAGTCGGAGTCTACAATGCCTTTGCTCCTATCGTTCAATTTGGAGCGTTGGAAACCGTTGTTCGAGAGCTAAATTTAGAGTTACTAGCAATTGCCGCTGAGCCGTACGCCGTTGCCCGTTGTTTAAACGAAGAATCCACAGATTTTGCCGCTACTTTTATTGATATTGGTGGCGGAACAACGGATATCGCCGTGGTTCGTAACGGTGGTGTTGACGGGACGAAAATGTTTGCTATCGGAGGTCGGGCTTTTACCAAAAGAGTTGCGGCGGTTTTGGGAGAAACTTTTCAAGCGGCCGAAGAGGCTAAGATTGCCTACTCCGCGGGTTCGCTCGACAAAGAAAAAGCCGAACTTGTTCGTCACGCTCTTAAAAATGATACTCAGGTTTGGCTATCAGCACTACAGATTTCATTGGAAGATTTCGGTGAGGGCGATTTGCTACCATCAAAAATATTACTCTGTGGTGGGGGCAGTAATCTACCAGAGATCAAAGAAGTTTTGTCTGATAGGGAGTGGTCAAAAGACTTACCCTTTGCCCGAGCTCCTGAAGTTCAATTCATTAAACCAAACGATGTAGCCAATATGGTTGACGAAACAAAAACTCTCCAAGATATCTCTCAAGTTACCCCCATGGCTTTAGGAAATGTTGCTTTAGACTTGATTGGTCAAACGAGTATGCTAGAGACACTGATGAAAAAAGCCCTTTCTGGAGTAAAGCAATGAATATAGCCATCAGCTGTCAGCCATCAGCTGTCAGCGAACAATTGGTTATAGGAAGTCTTAGGCCAAAAGCCGAAAGCCGAAAGCTGAAAGCTGATTCACCATGAAGCCCATTTACCTAGAGCCAGACGAAGAGATAACCTCTATTATTGATCGTCTTTCTAAGGTCGAAGGAACTAAGATCGCTGTTGTGGTGCCAAAAAACAGCACCATGTTCCAAAGTCTGGTTAATTTAAAGTTGCTTGCACGACAAGCCCAGAAACTTGGCAAAGAAGTGGCAATAATTTCAAACAATAAAGTTGGTTCCCGCTTAGCTAAACAGGTTGGGTTAGAAACTTATGCCAGTTTAGGAACAGTGGGGAATACTTCCCAGCTTTCAGCTTTCAGCGATCAGCAATCAGCCGTGCCGACAGCTGATAGCCGACAGCCGATAGCTGCGCCGACGGGCGTTGACACCTTGCCCGATGGCACTCCCATCCACCGCTATTCGCCTGAAATAGGGCAACTTGCAACAAACGAGAAACAGCCGGAGGAGACTTCCGAAGAGGTTGAAACAACGGATGTTGAGAGCGAACCGGAGACCGCCGTCCAAACTGTCACGGAAGATATAGCCAAAGACTCGCCGCCCTCCCAAGAAGTTCCGGAAGTTACCAACGAACCCCAAACTTCCTCGAGTGATGTACCTGTTGGAAAACCGACCGGAAGCCTCCCCCCAATTATTTCTCGAGGCGTCCATTCTCACAATGAATTTATCTTTCCTTGGAAGTCGGCCATAGTTGCGGCAGTAATGGTGTTAGTGGCGGGGGTTATTACTTTTCTTTTTCTGCCGAAAGCGACTGTTACTCTGACGTTTCCAGCCAAGCTTTTAAGTGAAACCTTTGCCCTTTCCGCCAAGACCGATCCAAGTAGTATTGAAGGCACCGTCAGTGGCAATCTTTTGACGGTTGAAAAATCCAACTCCAAGGAAATCACCGCTACGGGGAAAAAAGATATTGGGACAAAGGCCTTCGGCAATATTTCCGTAAAAAATTGTGAAGACACCAATAGCCATATTCTTAATGCGGGAACAAAAGCCACTTCCGCGGGAAAAGTTTTTCTCACTTCCTCTACCGTAAACATTCCGGCAGGACAATTTAGCGGCGGTGGAACAGTTTGTAATTCGACCGCAGTGGCGGTTGGCGTTAGCGCTGTCGATGCCGGAGAAGCGTACAATTTGAGTAGCGCAACTTTCTCACTCTCCGGGCTTGCCAGCAGGATTTCTGGAACCGGCTCAACAGCAGGCGGGACGACCAAACAAATTACCGTGCTATCTCAAGATGACGTTAGTAGCTCTTACAGCGAACTTAAATCTCAGTTGCTTCAAGACGGAACTAACGAGTTGAAAGGCAAGTCCGGCAACCAAATCATAATTGATGAGGCGATAAAATCCACAGTTATCGAACAGAAGGTTGATAAAGAAGTTGGGTCTCAGACCGATCGGGCAACTGTTTCGGTAACGATGGAACTGTTTACGATTGCGTTTGACCTGGAAGCGGTTGAAGTAGCCGCGAAGGACAAACTAAACGCAAAGATCAAAGAAAACGAACAGCTAATAATTCCTAGTGATAAAAAACCAACCTTCATTTTTAAAGAACTAACCGAAGACAAGACAACTCTCAACATCGAAGTTACTTCAACAGGTTATGCCGCACCAGAGATTGACAAGAAACTTGTCGCCAAAGAGGTGAAAAGCAAAACATCCTCCGGTGCCAAGAATTTCCTGAAAGAAAAATACGGAACCGAAGAGATAACAATTGAGATTATTCCCGGCTGGTGGTTTGAGCGCTTGCCTATTCTTTCTCAAGCCATTAGTATCGAATACGGCTTTAACGAAGCCTCCCCCGAGCAATAATAATGAGATATTTAGGACTTGATGTTGGAGAACGTGCTATTGGCGTTGCAGTTGGCGAATTAATCGCCAGTGAACTGACAACTTTGAAAATCTCTAAAGAAAAAAGTTACTACGATCAACCAGAGCTCTCTTTTGACCCGATTATTAAGTTGATAGATATCGAACAAGCCGATGCTGTAGTCGTCGGTTTACCGATTAACGAAGACGGATTGCCCTCCGAAGAAGCTAGGAAAATACAGCAATTTGCCAACAAACTTGGAATAAAACTTGATAAAACAATCCATTTTGTTAATGAAACCCTAAGCAGTTTTATGGCGGAAGATATCCTCGAAAGCCAAGGATTGAGTATCCACGAGGCAAGACTTCGCGAACATCAATTGGCCGCTCAATTAATCCTCCAGCAGTATATTGAAGAGAATGTTGGTTCTTAAGAGAGTAACTCTCGGGTTATTAGGACTGGTTATTGTTTTATCGGTTATTTTTATCGTCTTGTTGGCGCCCAAGAACAAGGAATCGACCGAAAAAGTTGATTTTACTATCTCGACAAACCAACGTTCAGCCGAGATCTCGCAAAACTTGGAGACAAAAGGTGTCATTAAAAACGGTTTTGCTTTCTACCTGTATCTTAAATTAATCAGTGGAAAAATCTTACCCGGCACTTACGAGTTGTTATCTAGTCAGTCGGCTTCTGATATTGCCGGACAGCTAGCCAGCGGAAGATTTAAAGTCGCAAAAATTACTATTATTGAGGGATGGCGAGCTAGCCAGATGGAAGAGTATCTCGTAAAAGAAAAAAAGTTAATTCAATTAACTGGGTTGACTAAGTTGGCCGAACCGTACGAAGGCTACATCTTCCCCGACACTTATGAGGTTAAGGTTGATGTTACTAGCGAAGAGATCATCAAATTAATGCGAGAGACGTTTGATCAGAAAACGGCCAAATTACGCATCACGCCCGAGACAGTTATTCTGGCCTCAATAGTTGAGCGCGAGTCGTTGGGAGAGGAAGATCGGAGCCAGATTGCTGGGGTCTATGCCAATCGGGTCAGACAGGGCATCCGGCTCGAAGCCGACCCAACCATCCAATACGCTAGGGGTAGTTGGGCGGCTATCACCAAGGATCACTATAAATCGGTTATATCGCCGTACAATACCTACCTCAACGATGGCTGGCCACC
>JBBTZC010000014.1:0-7007 GCA_038078495.1 Patescibacteria group bacterium
ACTATAAATCGGTTATATCGCCGTACAATACCTACCTCAACGATGGCTGGCCACCGGGTCCGATCGCTAGTCCCGGGCTAAAAAGTCTAGAGGCCGCCTCTGCGCCGGCCAAGCATGACTATCTTTATTTTTTCCACGCCAAAGGACAAACATATTTTTCGAAGACCTACGCCGAACACGCCGCCAAGGTTCGCCAGTATTTCTAACTGATGTTTCGTTCTCGGCGACCACTAGCTAAGTTTCTCCCATTCCTACTATTCCTGGTTGTTGCCCTAGTCTTAGTGATCGTAATTCGTGGTCAATACGTAGATTACTACAAAGGGCTCGAGCTACCGCTAGGTAATTTAACGCTCAAAACAAAAGTGCCAGAGAAACCGGTACCCGCTACTCCGACTGTTGCCGTAAAACCACCGATGTCTCCGCCGGCTGGCGGACTGCCCCTAAAAGTGCCTTTTACCACTCAGGCTCCGTTTGCACTTTGGGATCCGTTACACGAAGAGGCATGTGAGGAAGCGAGCTTACTCATGGTTTATTACTACCGAACCGGCCAAAAGTTTGTTTCACCCCTAGAAGCGGACACGGAGATTAAAAAATTAATTACTTGGGAAGAGAGTAATGGTTACAAGGTTGATCTAACTGCCAAGGAGCTAGTTGCAGTTGCGAGTGGATATATGAAATTAAAAACTGGTCGGGTAGTTATAAATCCAACGGTTGAGCAACTAAAAGCGGAGCTTAAGGCCGGCCGGCCGGTCATTGTTCCGGCCGCCGGCCGACTCCTGTTGAATCCTAACTTCACCGCCCCCGGACCAATTTATCATATGCTAGTTCTCAAGAGTTTTGATGAGACTGGCTTCATCGTTAATGACCCCGGCACTCGTCACGGCGAGTCGTACCATTATTCTTTCGACCGAATAATGACTGCCATGCACGATTGGGATCCGGACAATATCTTGAACGGCCAGAAAGCCGCTATCGTTTTTGACTAGATACTTCTGTTGATGTCGTGAAGCGGGTCGCAAATCGCTTCACAAGACAATGAAAGCGACTCTCACTCGCTGTCATTGATTTCAGTCTCGTTTCTAATACAATGCTAACACGATGCTAAACCGTTTTTGGGGTGCATTTTCGCATGACGTGGGAATAGATTTGGGTACTGCTAACACCCTGGTTTATGTACGTGGTAAGGGAATTGTTATTAATGAACCCTCAGTTGTAGCAATTAATCAAAGAACAAAACAGATTTTAGCGATTGGTACCGAGGCTCAGGTGATGGTTGGTAAAACCCCAGCTCATATTGTTGCTACTCGCCCACTGGTTGATGGTGTTGTGTCAGATTTCGAAGTCACAGAACAGATGCTTAGGTATTTTATAGAACGAGTTCACAAAGAGCGTTTTTCACTTCTACCACGTCCAAGAGTCGTTATTGGTGTCCCATACGGTGTTACCGAGGTTGAGCGTCGTGCGGCAGAGGAAGCGGCGTTGAACGCTGGTGCCAGACAAGCCTTTCTAATCGAAGAGCCAGTGGCGGCTGCTATCGGTGCTCGCTTACCTATCCAGGAAGCGACGGGGAGTATGATTGTAGATATCGGTGGAGGTACTACTGAGGTGGCAGTAATTTCGATGGGTGGGATCGTTGCTTCGCGCTCGATTAGGGTGGCGGGCGATGAGATGAACCAAGACATTATCAATTACGCTCGTGATAACTTTAATTTATTACTAGGTGAACGAACTGCCGAACAGATTAAAATTGATATCGGATCGGCTTGCCCACTCAAAGAACCGTTGGAAAGACCGATGCGTGGTCGCGATCTAGTTTCAGGGCTACCTCACCAAGTTATGATAAATGACGAGCAAGTTCGCCAGGCGCTCTATAAATCGACAATGACAATCGTTGAAGCGGTTAAGTCTACTATTGAAGAAACGCCACCTGAATTAGTAGCCGATATCATGGAACGAGGGATTGTTTTGGCTGGCGGCGGCGCTCTGCTGAAGGGCTTGGACGTCTTAATCTCACAAACCACTCAAACGAGGGTGTATATTGCCGACGATCCCCTCACCTGCGTCGCACGCGGTACAGGTGTAGTTTTGGAAGATCTAGAAACTTTAGAAAGCGTTCTTCTAAGTAGCGCCCTTAGATGATCCGATTTCCGCGCTGGAATCTTCGGATAATTATTCTCGTAATTGTGGTTGGGTTGCTCATTGCCAGCCAGTTTCGATTTTTCAGTCCTGTTCGGGATTTAACCAGGCAGGCCATCGGGGCTCCGGCAAGAATGTTTGATTCGCTTGCTAATCGTCTTAGCGCGTCAGTCCGGATAATTTTTGCTATTAATGATCTTTCAAAAGAAAATGCTTCATTGAAACTAGAAAACTCAACCCTAGAAGCAGAATTGGCAAAACTAAAATCTGTCGTTAACGAGAATGAGACACTTCGTCGGGATTTAAATTTTAAAAATAGCCGAAGCGACCTGAAACTGACTCCTGCTGAAGTCCTGACATTTTCGCCGTCAGGGTTGTACCAAGCTTTTACGATAAATCGTGGCGCTCGGGATGGTATTAAGGAAAACCAGGCGGTAGTGTCTAACGGGTACTTAATTGGGAAAATTCATAATATTGCCGACTCAACTGCTGAAGTTTGGTTGATAACCAACCGCAATTTGCTGACTCCGGTTATACTTACCGGAAGCCAAACAGTCGGCCTTCTCTCTGGCGGCATCAGGGGGCTAGTGGTGGAAAATATTCCGCTTGACACCAAGGTTACAGTCGGTGAGTCTGTCGTGACTTCCTCACTTGAGGGAATCTACCCGCCGGGGATAGCCATAGGCAAAGTCGAAGAGATAATCTCTTCCAAAGAAGAAATTTTTCTGACACTAAGGATCAGTACTCCAACTAAGTTTGGCGATTTAACGATAGTCTTTGTTGTTACTTCATGAGGTGGATACTTCTATTTATCGTTGTTGGACTAGCGCTTGGACCGTTAGGGCACCTCTCACAGACTTACCCCCTCACTCCGAACTTGTTAGTAGTTTTCCTTTGGGCGGTTAGCTGGTTTGGTGCTCGTTCCCAAACACTCACACTGGCAATTGTCGGAGGCCTGTTACTGGATTTAGTTGGCTGGAATTGGTTTGGACTATGGAGCGTGAGTGCTGTTGCGGTGGTTTTAATTGTTGATGCGCTGAAAGGGAGACTACTTGACGCAGGCTCAATTCTCCATGCGCTGTTTGCATTATTAATCGTTTCACTAGTTGCGCCGATCCTCCTCTCGATGGCAACTGGAACTTTTGCCATCAGAGGGATTTCACTTGTTACATTGGGTAATGTAACGCTCGGAATATTTGTCTACTATCTCTTAGCAATGCGTTTAAAGTTATTCCAACGATGGGCAGGCAGACGGATCGGGTAGATTGGGAGCCGGTTCGCCGAATTGTTGGGATTATTAAGATTCCTCTGATATGGGTGTGGGGGCGATTTGGGTCGTCAAAAATTAAATCTACTGACTCCGGCATTTTCGACCCATACTTGCCATTGGGGTCGCTTAAGGCGCTAAACAATGTCTATCACGATGAGATAGATCTACCAGAGGATGAGGGAATTTTAGAATCAGGCATCCAATCACGCCGAACATTTTTCATCTTGAAAGCAGTTACATTCCTTGTGGCGGCACTTTTTGTGTTTCGGTTAATATCTTTACAAATTACCCAAGGACAAGAAAATTATCGGTTAGCCGAAGGAAATCGGCTTAAAACCACCTTAATTTCAGCACCGCGTGGATTGATTTACGACCGTAACGGCGTCGCGTTAGTCCAAAACACGCCAAGTTTTTTATTGGTTTGGCAAACGGGTGAACTCCCGAAAAATAAAACCGAAAGTGATGCGTATTTAAATAAATTAGCCGAACTAATCCCGCTTGGTCGAACTGAATTAGAAAAAAAACTTAACTTACAATCCAGTTACCAATCCGTAACTTTGTTGGACGGTTTAAATCGCGATCAGACGCTTTCGCTGGAGTTGAAGATTCGCGACCTGAAGGGGGTGGAGATAGTAAAACTACCGGTTCGCTCTTATGGCGCGGTAGCGTCTATGGGAAACTTGCTTGGATATGTCGGTAAGGTTGATGTAAAAGATTTAGAGAAACGTCCCAATCTTCTCCCGACAAGTTATGTTGGAAAATCTGGGGTTGAATATTCATATGATGAGATTTTACAAGGTATACCAGGTCAGGATATTATCGAAGTAGATTCTCTCGGCCGAGCAGTCAGAACTGTTGGCAATAAACCGCCAACAGTTGGTAACTCCTTAATATTGGGACTTGACTCTGCCTTACAGCAGGTGGCCGCAAACGCATTACAGGAATCTATTACCAAGTCTGGGGCAACCAACGGGGCAGCAGTTGCGATGGACGTCAACACCGGAGAAATCTTAGCAATGGTCAGTCTACCGACTTTTGACAACAATCTGTTTTCTCCCACAACCGACTCGGCTAAACGTCAAGCAGTCCTCCAAGATCCTGGTTCCCCCCTAATAAACAGAGCAGTCTCGGGTCAATATCCATCGGGTTCAACAATCAAACCTTTCGTGGCAACAGCGGGACTTTCAACAGGGGTAATCAACGCCGACACGAAAATTGACACATCGGCCGGGAAAATTGAGATCGGCCAATGGACATTTCATGATTGGAAAATTCACGCCTCCGCCGATGTGAAACAGGCTATCGCGGAGAGTAATAATATATTCTTTTTTACCATCGGCGGTGGTTACAAACAGATTGTTGGTCTTGGAGCGGAACGGTTAAGCCAATGGCTGACAAAATTTGGCTTCGGATCCAAAACTGGCATAGATATCCCTGGCGAGCAAGACGGTCTGGTTCCGACGCCGGACTGGAAGAAAAAAGTAAAAAAAGAATCTTGGTACATCGGTGACACCTATAATCTTTCAATCGGCCAAGGTGATTTATTGGTAACGCCCCTACAACTAGCTCGAGCCACAGCCTCAATTGCCAACGACGGTAAACTGTTAACCCCAAGACTAGTCAGATCATCATTCTCTCCCGGGACAGGGCAGAGAGATTATCCAATAAAAGTTGCCAAAGAAAACCTGGCGTCTCCCTCCACTTTGCAAACCGTTCGTGATGGCATGAGACAGGCCGTGACGGGAGGTTCAGCTCGAAGTTTTCTCAATCTTCCGGTCGAAGTCGCGGCAAAAACTGGAACGGCGCAATTTGACAAGGCGAAAGAAAAAACCCACTCGTGGTTTACGGCGTTCGCGCCGTATAATAATCCACAAATCGTCGTAACAGTTATCGTGGAGGGAGGGGGCGAAGGATATGTTGTGGCGGCCCCAGTGGCCAAAAATATGATCGAGTCTTATTTCAAGCTTCCTCTAACAAAAATCCAACCCCAACCCGAAGAGTAATTTGTAATTACTCACAAAGTTGAGCTTTCTTATAGACCGTTTTTAAGCCAAATTCACCGCTTGTTTCAATGGGAAATTTGTAGGAATATACTAAGAGATGTCACCAAAACTTTTCAACCAACTGTTTGAACAAATTAAACGTGTTATTACTAGGCCGCTGGCTTTAAGTGACGAAAGAGGGGAGATTTATAAAAGTTTTTCCGATTTTGGTAGCCAAAAGCGAGTCGAATTTCGCGGCGAATTTGGCTCCAAAGAGAACTTGGCTCATATTCCCGTTACCACAAAACACGCTTTGGCGGTTGACGGTGACGAGAATTCTCAAGCGATCCCGATCTTCCTTGAAAACAAGTTTCTAGTGGTCATAGTCGTAAAGGTTCCTCTGGAGGATACACAGACTACTCAGATAATTAAAAGTTTGGCCGAATTAATTGTCCAGCAATTTATATTAACTCACAAACCCAAGCCTGATGCGGTTGACTTGCTTTTAACTCGCGTTGCCTTTCGACCACAAACACTAGATCCGGAAGAACTTTCTGAACAAATGACAGCGCTCGGTTTCCGGCTAGATCTGCCGAGAGTTGCCGTCACTTTCGAACTAAAAGGGTTTTGGGACAACTATCTTCAGACACTTGGTTCTCCACTGGGCGAAAAGGAGGGGTTGATTGAAGCGAAGAAACGCGATCTCAATCAATCTCTAACCAGCTTTTTTACTAAAAATCAGGACAACTTAGTTGGGTTTATCGGCAAAGATACGTTTTTAATTCTAAAAGATCTTCGTGATACCGAATACGTCCGATTCTGTCAGCTTCTATCTCGGCATTACGGCGAGATCACTGCGCCACTTAAAAACATCCATATTAATGAAGTAACTGTTGGTATCGGGTCGGTTGCCTCGACGCCCAGTGGCTTAATCAGATCGGCGCAGGAGGCTCTCCAGGTACTTAAAATTGGTCAGAAGATAGTTGGTAGTAACCAAACCCACAGATTCGATTCGCTCGGAGTTCTGCCACTACTTCTTATGGGTAACGACCAACAGAAGAAAGAATTCTCTTCCAAACTTTACTCTTCACTTGAAGATCCGCAGTTAACAGAGACCCTGGAAGCCTTTTTGGCAACAGATCTAAATCTCACTCAAGCGGCGACGAAATTAAAAATACATCGAAATACGGTTATCTACAGACTTGATCGAATACAGGAGAAGCTCGGCAAAGATCCCAGAGTGTTTGCTGATGCGGTCGAACTTCACTTAGCCTCACTGTTTGCCAAACTCTTTGACTAGCTCACCAAAAGAACCCGAGCACCACACGGAGGCCTTTTTTCTCCTTTGTGCTCGAGTACTTTTGGTGATTTAGCCACCCTCTGTCACCCAGTCGGTGAGCGATCTACTCGGCCTCGGATTTATTTCGCGCCGATCCCGAAGGCTCTTCTAATCAATTCGGGGCAGAAGGCAGAAGGAGCAAACAATAAATAACACTACTTTAATCTGCCAGAAATTAGCTTAAAGTCATTAGCAAAACTGACTAAAGAAAGCGACTATTGTAACCGTTTGTTTATAATCTCAACCATCTCATCCGGAGTGTGGTAGGATTTAACCAAAT
>JBBTZC010000015.1:0-1312 GCA_038078495.1 Patescibacteria group bacterium
GTTGCCGGAGATATTAAGTACTCTGCTTACGTTAAGGAGTTTAGCGTTGCCAAAAAGCGTTTTGAACGCCCACCGATCGAATTTAGAACTAAAATTCACAATAGTAGTACTGTCCATATTAAGCCCAAGGGGTTTATCACCTTAACCGATATCTTTGGTCGCAAATCCGGAAGTCTTGATTTCGATCAGAAAAATATTCTCCCCGATTCCGACCGGCTTATCACCCAATCCTACGATCAGCCGTTAATCGTTGGCCGCTACGTCGCAACCCTAAACATTCTTTACGGTGAGAAAGGCGACCAACTAAGCTCGAGGCTCGTGTTTTATGTCTTCCCGATTTGGTTAATTATTCTATGTATCGCTGTGTTGCTCCTGATCATCCTCTTGCTCAATTACCGCCGACGTCAGAAGAGAAAGTTTGCCTCATTACTTAGAGCCGCTAAATCCCAGAGGGTCATTCGGAGAATGGGCTAAGGTCTGGTTTGTTTAGCCCCCTCTTTTAGGTAAGCTTAAATTAGTAGATGAAAAGAGTACCTAACGTTATTGCATGCCGAATTCTTGTTTTGTTCAGTTTAATATTTTTACTATTGTGTTCACCTGTCGTCGCCCAATCAGAAGTTACCGTTACGGCCAATGTTTTGTCCGGCGTTAGCGATAATGTGTCGACATTTGTTAGCGATATAGTTCAATTGCCGGCTGACGGAAAATCTGTTGTGATACTGACCGCGACAATTCTTTCCAAAGAGGGTCAGGTTCTGCCGAATAAGGACGTGGTTGTCAGCTCGAATCGAGGTGATGTCGATACAATTCTCTGTTACTCCGGCGCTACACTGACTAACGGTCGGACGACAGTAACTGATGCTGACGGTAAAGCCCGTTGCGCAGCAAGTTCGGAAGTACCCGGCAACGCCACCTTCACGGCCGTGGCGGAGGGAATTACGCTTGAAGATAAGCCGACCGTAACTTTTACTCCCCTTCCCTTCCTAACAAACTTAACCGTAAGAGTAAATCTGCCCGGCGGCGGTCAGTTGACAATCCTTGAGCCAGTCAAGCCCAAGCCTTCAAAACCGGCCAGCGAACGACTCGTCAATACGGACGTGGAGTTGCAAATCCCTTTTTGGGTGATGTTGGTGATAATCCTATTTTTCCTGACTGAACCAATATTAATTATTCTGGTCTTGCGTTTAAGTCGTAAGGTTCGGCGGGGTTTTGAGGCTGAGAAATTGGCTCTCGCTAAAGAACAAGAATTACTGGCGAAAGTTTACCTGCTCGAAAGCCAGGTCGTACAAACTGCATCAGAAATTGAGCAGGA
>JBBTZC010000016.1:0-3201 GCA_038078495.1 Patescibacteria group bacterium
AAGATAGAAACCACCGGCTTTCAGCCGGTGGTAGATCATTTGAAGGCCAGAAGATTCGTCGTCATTGGGACGAAGAAAAAGAACTATGGTTTTTTTCGATAGTTGATATTGTAGCGACTTTGACTCAACATACAGATCACAAAAAAGCCCAGAGTTATTGGACGACTCTAAAAAGTCGTCTGAAAGAGGAGGGAAGTGAGGTCGTCACAAAATGTGACCAACTGAAAATGCAGGCATCTGATAGCAAGTATTATTTAACGGACGTGGCAGACACCCAAACTATGCTCCGCTTGATCCAGTCCATCCCATCACCAAAGGCCGAACCCTTCAAGCTTTGGTTAGCGCGGGTTGGCTACGAAAGAATCGAAGAAACCGAAGATCCAGAGATTGCAATCCAAAGAGCGCTTTTGACCTATCTTAAAAAAGGATACTCCAAAGCCTGGGTCGATTTACGTCTGAAGAGTATAGAAATAAGAAAAGACTTAGCCAACGAATGGGAAAGTAGAGGTGTGAAAACAAATAATGAGTTTGCGATTTTAACTGATGATATTTCTTTTGCTTGGGCGGGGTTGAAAACGAAGGACTATAAAAAATACAAGAATCTGAAAAAGGAGAATTTGCGGGATAATATGACCAATCTGGAATTGGTGTTGAATATGTTAGCTGAAACAGCAACAACAGAAATATCTAAAGCCCAGAAGCCAGAAACTTTTCCTGAAAATCGACGAGTGGCTCGTAAAGGAGGAGGTATTGCTGGCAATGCCCGTAAGGAAATCGAGTCGACGACCGGTCGTAAGGTGATTAGTAAGTCTACTTTTAAAAAATCTCAGGAACAAAAGAGGCTAAAATAATGAAATCCAAAGAAGGTCTATGGAAGTTAAGTCCCTCCGATTTCGCGTATTTGTATGAGAGTGCAAGCTCTGTTATTGCTTGGAAATTAAGTCCGAGTGGGTTGTACGGCTACACCGAAACTATGCTCCGCTTAATCCGGTCCATTCCGTAGTTTTCTTGGAGTACTCAACAGAGAACTGGTAACATCAGATAATGAGCTCTAAAAGAGAAAATATTGCGTATATTGATGCCGCTAATCTTCACAAGGGGGCTGAAAATTTGGGCTGGCGTCTTGATTATAAAAGATTTCGTATTTGGCTTCGAGACAAGTATTCTGTGACGCAAGCATACATTTTTATTGGTTTAATTCCCAAGAACAAAGATTTGTATACAACCCTTCAGGAAGCTGGATTTACGTTGATATTTAAAGAAGTCACCTATGACGGGAGGGGTCGGGTAAAAGGTAATTGCGATGCCGATCTTGTTTTGAAAGCGACACAGGATGCTTACGAGAATGTATTCAATCAGGCGATTTTGGTTTCAAGTGATGGTGATTATGCTAGTTTGGTAAAGTTTCTGATAGAGAAAGATAAAATCCTGATGGTCGTTTCCCCGGCAGTCGCCCAGAAGTGTTCAATTTTACTTAAGCGGACTGGCGCAAAAATTGCCTATTTGGATGATCAAAAGTTAATCTTGCAAAAAAAGAGATGAGTTACAGATTGTTAACTAAAAAAGCCCCCGGTGAGGACGAGCCTTACAAGGGTCTTTTTCGTGGTGATGATTCAATAATACCAAAAGTCTGGACTAAGTCAATATCAGCGGCTGATAAATGAAATCTAACGAAGGTTCATGGAAATTAAGTCCTTCCGATTTCGCTTACCTATACGAAGAGTGCAAGCTTTGTTATTGTCTGAAAGTTAAAGAGAATATCGCTCAGCCGAGTATGCCAATGCCAGGGGTGTTCTCGGCGATCAACACTCGACTTCAAGGCAAACTAGTGGGCAAAAACCTTAGAATCCTTTCCCCAGAATTGCCCGAGGGAGAAGTTATTAAACAGGAAGGGTGGGTAGAATCTGTCCCGGTACCGGACACGAGCGTTTACATTAAAGGTAAGTACGACTTACTAGTGAAAAATCCCAACGGTAGCCACACTTTAGTTGATCTGAAAATAAGTCAGCCGGTTGAGGGCAAAATTGAAAAGTATCAAAGTCAGCTTGGAGCCTATAAATTCGCCCTGGAGCATCCCACAAGCGGTGAGCCGATTAAGATCTCAAGACTAGGACTACTTATTTTTTATCCAGATACAGTGGAGTTTAAAAACAACGTTGCTCGAATTAACTTTCCGCCTAAATGGCTGGAGATACCATCTGACGACTCTATTATTCTTAAGTTGGCGCGTGAGATTGATAGCTTACTTGCCGGATCGCTCCCACCAGAAGACCCCAACTGCAAATGGTGTAAATACCGTCATCTTGGCGAACAGATGAGCCACCCCGAGCCTGTCGTCACCAACGACGACGAACCGCCGTTTTAATTTTTTACATCAGCCAACCATATCCTACCTGCGGGGTGGGATATGGTTCAGGGTTGTAATTTTTGCCAAATGCCGGGCTTGATCATTATTCTGTATAGGATAATAATAGGTTTGTCATGAAGCCGTTAGTGCCACAACTTTCCAAACTACCGGGTCGAAAAGTCGTGACAGTCACTTCGTACGGTGACCCCAATAAAGTGATGGAGCTGTATATGAAAGCCCTTTACGGAGCTGTCTACGGGGCGAAAATGGGAGTTTACAAACCCAAGGGCATCAAAATGGAGCTGGGCAAACTGACGGCGCGTTGGCCGGATGCGCACCTCAAACCAAAAAGTGAGTGGACGGGGATTTGGGGCATTCCAGTGCCAGATTACGTCACCCAAAAAGATCTGCCACAAAAAGATCCTAAAATAAAAGTGACCATCGAAATTTGGAAGGGTGGCGAGTACGCCGAGGTTCTATATATCGGTCCGTACGACGAGGAAGGACCAACCATCAAAGATTTGCATAAATTCATCGATGATTCCGGCTATAAACTCGTTGGTCCGCACGAAGAAGAGTATCTCTCCCGCCCCGGACCAAAAGCCAAAACCGTTATCCGCAATCTAATTGCCAAGAAGTAGTAGCTAAACTTATTCTCCCAGATTTCCTTAAGACCTAGCTCCGAGTTACGGTGACACGCTAGATGGCAGAATCTTGATTGATTCAATCGAAGCTTTGATTTTGGCACTGTCTCGATCCCAAGTCTTAGTAGTTGTTGAACCAGTGGCCGCTAAACCAACCTTGTTGTTGACGACGAAGACATATTGGATCTGATGGATATCGTAAGTGTCGTT
>JBBTZC010000017.1:0-5664 GCA_038078495.1 Patescibacteria group bacterium
TTCCTTGAAAGTCAAGTCAAAAACGTTACATTTAAACAATGGGTGGGAGGGTTTCTAGATGAAGTGTCCGATTTCGAACGGTTTATTGAACCGTGAGAATTCAGAGAAGGCGATTTTTCGTAGTCGAAGAGTCTGCCAACTAATTAGTATGAGAGTTGGATAATGAAGTGTCCGATGTGCGGTGGAGATTTCGACAATGTCAATTTAAAAACAGTTGGCGGAAGCGGCACTTGGGCAAAACACTGTAATCAATGTGGTGGCTTTTGGTTTGAGAGAGAACCAACGGAATTTCTTTCTCTCGAGTCAATTCACAAGGTTGATGCTCCCGCTCCAAACTACTCTCTTAAACAAATGGATTTGGTTTGTTCTAATGACAACTCTCTCTTAATCGGTGTTGAAAGAGAAGATCTACCGGCAGGAACCCAATACTGGAAATGTCCTGATTGCGAAGGGACGTTCTACCCCAAGGGACAGTTGGCGTTAATGGTTAATCATCAACATGACGTACATGGCGAGCATATCGCGGGTCTTATTTCCGCCCGGTCGCGAACAACCCTTGCGGGAGTATTGGTTTTTATCGGGATGGGCGCGGTAATTGCCGTAGGACAAAAAACCCAGATTGATTTAAATGCCGCCCCAGATCAGGTTTTGCCAACAAACGGTCCAAATATTCTAACGCTATTACTTTTGGGAATTACTTATCTAGCCGGCACGATTCTTGCCGTGCTAGGTCGGAAAGTGCCGATTGTCCTGGTTGGTTGGTGTGTGATAATTATCTGTTTAGTTGGATTTGCGATTATTATTTTCGGGCCGTAGAGAAATGGCTCTGGCTAAGATTCCTTCAGCGGCTGTTGATGGTGTTGGCGCCGTTGAGGTTCAAGTTGAGGTAGATGTTTCCAGCGGCCTACCCGGTTTCACGATAGTTGGTTTAGCCGATAAAGCCGTTGAACAATCACGGGAAAGAATTCGTTCAGCACTGAAAAACACCGGTTTCAGCTTCCCGCTGTCGCGCATTACGGTCCATTTAGCACCATCCGATTACAAAAAAAGTGGTTTACATTTTGACCTGCCGATGACACTGGGAATACTGTTGGCCGACAAACAAATCAAGCCGACTGAAAAGTTTAGGGACACCCTCTTTATCGGCGGTATCTCGCTTGACGGTGGTTTACAGCCGATTCACGGTACACTAGTTTTGGTCGAATGGGCAATGCGCAACAGTTTTAAAACTGTCGTTTTACCGGCGGCTAATTTGAACGAAGCCAAACTGATAGACGGCGTAGAGATAGTTGGGGCTGACAATTTTAACCAAGTTATCGACTGGCTTTCTGACAAGTTTACTGGTGTAGAGCGTGTTGATGAGTTAGCTACCGACACGGACAATCTCGATATGGACTGGCTACAAATCCAAGGTCAAGAACGCGCTAAGCGCGCGGCAGTAGTCGCCGCGAGCGGTGGACATAATATCCTCCTTGAGGGTCCACCCGGTGCTGGCAAAACATTACTTGCTCGGGGTTTACGAGCGTTATTACCGCCTCTGGTTGGCGATGAACTAATTGAGGTTGTTAAAATTCACAGCGTCGCTGGAGCGTTAAGACCGCATCAATCTATCGACAGCATTTTCCGACCGTTTCGCAATCCGCACCACACCGCTAGCCCGATTGCAATTGTCGGCGGCGGCAGTGTTCCGCGACCTGGCGAGATATCACTTTCCCATCGAGGCGTCTTATTCTTAGACGAACTGCCCGAATTTCCTCGCTCGGTCTTAGAGGCGTTGCGTCAACCGCTGGAGGACGGCGAAATCCATGTTTCACGAGCCAATCAAGCGGTATCTTTCCCGGCCCGATTCCAGCTAGTGGCGACGATGAACCCCTGCCCCTGCGGTTGGCTTGAGTCCGGCGTCAAGGACTGCATTTGTAGCCCGTTTCAAATTAACGCTTATCGCAAGCGCGTCAGTGGCCCGATTATTGATCGGATTGACCTGTATTTGCGAGTGCCGGCAGTCAAAATTGCCGAAATGCAAAAAGCACCAAATGACAAAAGAGAGCTTGAAGTTTTGAAGGAGTTAATAAAACAAACCCGTTCTATCCAATATGGCCGCAATAATAATCGTTTGAATCACGAACTAAAAAGCGGCGAATTACGTTCCAAAATTGGTTTAACACCAGAAGCGGAAAAATTACTCCGGCAAGCGGCGGAGAAGTTTGTTATTACCGGTCGGGGATACCATCGATTGCTGAAAGTTTCACGAACAATAGCCGATCTGGTCAAAGCCGAACTGGTGACTCCGTCCCACGTTGCTGAAGCGCTTCAATATCGATTTAGCCAGAACTAACCTTGCAACTTCAAAGCGGCGTATATCCAGTCCCCGAATTGGTTGAGATACGGAGATTTTTTGTCGAAAATTACTGCCGCAACAAGTAGAAGAGCAATCACAATGATGCTGGCCGCTGTTTTACGGAGAGCTCGGTCGCTAGTGGCTCTTGGCTGACTAAAAGTTTTTTGAGAAATACTAACCTCGGGTTTTTGGAGCGTTTCGACTTGGGAGCTCTCATTAAATGAGAGCACCGATCCCTGGGATACTTGCTGGAGCTGTTGCTTCTTCGCGATTAGTTTTTGGAGGTTTTGTTTTTTCTTTTTACTCATTTGGGAGTATCTTAAGTCCTTTCACTCCTTTACACAAGACAATTTTGCGAGGACCAGGGGGCCTAGTCTTGAGGCGGCCCCCTAGGCCCTCTGCACTCCCTACCCCCGCCCGCCTCGCCTAAGCGGCGGGCTTGGAGAAAACCACTCGCTGACCTGCTATTGATGGGTCATGACTCGCGGTTTTCGGTTGAATTACAAGATATACTGCGGTAGAATTGCTTAAGAAATGCGGGAGTAGCTCAGTGGTAGAGCACTTGGTTGCCAATCAAGGTATGCGGGTTCGATTCCCGTCTCCCGCTCCAGGATTTTAAGCCCTAAATCGTAGAATTCAAACTCAATTACAGGTATAATTCAACTACTTGGCCAGATGCCCGAGTGGTTAGGGAGCGGTCTGCAAAACCGCGTACAGGGGTTCGATTCCCCTTCTGGCCTCGAAATTCTTGTTTTCGAGTTGACTTCAAGGTGATTTCCCAATAGCATATCCACTACATGGCAAATATTTTGCAAGTGGGCCAAGTGGTTTCCGGGATCCTTTTGATTCTGTCGATCCTACTCCAGCACCGGGGAACTGGACTTGGCGGCGCTTTTGGGGGCGAAGGCGTTAGTTACCGTAGTCGAAGAGGCGTTGAGCAGCTGTTATTTCGCGGCACTATTTTGTTAGCGGCGATTTTTCTAGTTTGTTCAGTGGCGCAACTCTTTGTCTAAATACTCATGTTTTCAGCCGAACCCGGTCGTAATTTACTTGGACTAAAGCTTCTTGATTGGCGAAAGATTTGGCGTCGTACGGCTAGATTTATCGGGGCGCACGAAAAAGTGCTCCTAGCAATTCTAGCAATAATTATTGTTATTAGTGGCGGCTTTTGGTACCGACAGTTTAGCGACAATAACTCTAATAGTCCGACTATTGGCGGGACTTACGTTGAGGGGATGATTAGCGATAAGAAAGAGTTAAGTCAAATCACCACTCGTCTTACCAAGGCCGGACTACTGACATTTACTTCGGAGGGCCAGTTAGAAAACCAACTTGCCCGGAAATGGTCAGCCAACGAAGAAAAGACCGAATATCGGTTTACGCTCGAAGAAGGGATAGATCGTGACGAGATAGTGTCGGTTCTGCAGGAACGCAGTGATATTCTCGGTGAGGCCGAAGCTCGAGCAGATCTTGAGAACGATGTCGTTGTCAGTCTTGTTACGCCCAATCCAAGCTTTCCCCTTTTAATGACCAGGCCCCTATTTGATTACGGGCCGTACAAACTTGGAAAATCTAACGACCAAACAACCGTTTTTACCCGTAATACAAAAAAGAAAGCCGTTGTGGCCTATATAAACAAAATAATTATCCATTCGTACGGAACAGAAGAAGATTTACAAAAGGCGCTTCGAAGCAACAGACTGGACGGCGCCATCGCGACGAAAAAAGATTCTTCACCAAAGAATTTTCAAGAATTTGAAGTCAATCTAAACAGATATTATGTGGTTCTATTTAACTCTAACAAAAGTCCGTTTCGTGATGAATCTTTGCGCAAAGCCTTAGTTTCGGGTACGACGGCCCAACCCACTCCATTTACCTTAATTGCCACCGACCAGGAACCGTATAAAACATTGGCAACAGAAGTTGTCGAGAAGTGGCAAAACCAAGGTGCCCGAGTTGAGCTAAGCCTCAAACCGTTACCAGAAGTAACGGGAGATATCGGTCCATCGCGGAACTTCCAGGCGCTCTTAATAGGAATAGATTACGGCTTAGAACTGGATCCGTACTATCTGTGGCATTCATCGCAAATCCGGGCAACGGGTAATAATGTGACTGGAGTAAATAGCTCGGCAATTGACGAAATGGTCGAAAAAACTCGTTCAAATCTTAACGCTGTTGAACGGCAGGAATCGCTCGATGAGTTGCAGGACGCCTTAATCTCAAAGGGAGTGATGATGATAGTTGAACGAATGAGTCTGGGTTATTATTTGTCCAAAAATATTCAGTTCGTTCAACCATCTCTGCCGTCCACGGCTGCCGATCGCTTTCTTTCTGCGGCCCTTTGGTCCGTTAAGTAGTGAAATTACCGCCTGTAACGGGTACAATATAGGTTGGATCGCCTGGATGGTGAAACGGTATACACGCCGTGTTCAGAACGCGGTGCTCGCAAGGGCGTGGAGGTTCGACTCCTCTTCCAGGCACGATGAGGCATCTTGGGAAGGTTGACTGTACTTGGTCAGCAGAGTTGGCATATGCTATCGGCTTGATAGTAACTGATGGTTGCTTGTCTAATGACAACAGACACATGAATCTGACTTCAAAAGATGTCGAGCA
Organism: Patescibacteria group bacterium; assembly: GCA_038078495.1. GTDB lineage: Bacteria > Patescibacteriota > UBA1384 > 2-12-FULL-50-11 > 2-12-FULL-50-11 > JANLIQ01. The sequence continues at coordinate 4,952 of JBBTZC010000017.1, forward strand.
AATACAGACATTCGCAAGATTATTGAATTTGAAAAATAAAGTCGGGAAAAAATCCAGCGGTAGCCAAGTTGAGAAAAAGTATTTCAGTCTCCAATTCGGGGACGTGAGGTTCTACGACTTCCTGCTTTCTGTTGGACTAACGCCTCGCAAGAGCAAAACCATGGGATCGATTAAAGTTCCGGAACAATATTTTCGAGATTTCTTGCGCGGACATTTTGACGGAGATGGCTGCTCACATTCATATTTTGACCCCGTGTGGGAAAAGAGTTTTCGATTATACTTATCTTTCATCTCGGCAAGTAAAAAGCACTTAATCTGGCTGAAGAAGGAGATACTAAAGAGCAATGATGTTAGAGGAAATGTCATAAGATCCGGAAAGAATGGGGGGATGTATTTATTGCGTTTCGCTAAATACGATTCGATGAAATTATTCGAATTTATTTACTATATCCCTGGACTTCCTTGCTTGACGAGAAAGAGGTTGAAATTTGCCGAGGCAGTTGCCACCGCCCGCCTATCAAATAAATTGGTTTAGGGGTATAATTTTCTAGATTTGCCCGAGTGGCGGAACGGTCTACGCAGCGGCTTGAGGTGCCGTACCTCGCAAGAGGTTGTGGGTTCAACTCCCACCTCGGGCACTGACGCTAACTTGTGATGGATTGATGGCTCCGCGCGGTGGTCGACAGTTCTAATATTTCTCTGTTACACTAAAC
>JBBTZC010000018.1:0-4414 GCA_038078495.1 Patescibacteria group bacterium
TGCGCCGGTTTCGAAAACCGGTATACCGCAAGGTATCGTGGGTTCAAATCCCACCCTCTCCGCCAATTAAGGTAAAAAAGAACCCGCCAAGTGCCGAAGCACCAAGCGGGTTCAGGGTCGGGAAACGATCATCGGCATTTCTGCTTGATGACCGTCGCCATTTGACCAGTAGCATTTTCCATCGCTCGAAAGTGAAGGTCATCCCCCGAGTTACCGGAAGAGGAGAAGCCCAGTGAATTGCTGAAGAAGCCACCTAGCTGGGCGCCGACGTTGTCGGCGGAACTTGCGGTACCTAGCGTTTTGTAGATCGCTAGTACCTCGCCTGTGTGGCGATCGCGGACGGTCGCGGTAAGACCACAGTAAGCAGTCTCTCGCGATAGCCGAAGGCTATTTTGGTTCCACCATCTACCCATGAAGAGCTCCATGTCCTGACTCTTCTCAAGCTCGAGGAAATCGAACTCAAGAGTGTAGGAGGCAACCTCGATCGTACCCTTGTCTGGCAGTGATCGTTGGTTGACCCAGCGGTTCGATTCGAGCGAGTCACGTTCCTGCGACTCGTCCCCAATCTCGCCAGTGTTCCATACCGGCCGAGCGGCAATCGCCGTTAGCGGGGCGCTCAGTGATGAGCGCATCCAGCGACGAGCGCTGTCGTCCCACCGGCTCCACTCGTCGCGGGGCGGCCGAACCTCAACAGTCTGCCGTGCCAACGACACAGGGGGCTGGTCGGCGTTGTATTTAGCCGCGGCCTTGGAGAGCTTTCCTTTCTCCTGGGCCGCTTGGCCGGAGGAAAGAATTTTCCCCCCAAGGTCGATCAACTGATCGACCGATTGCGCCAATGCGAACATCGGCACGACGACGAGAATTGAAACGAAAACTTTTTTCATTTTCTGAACTCCTTATTGTTCGGGTGCCCTTTCTGACGCGAAGACGTCAGGTTGATGCCGGTACTATACCCTTTTTCACCCCAAAAGTCAATGGTTTCTGGGGTGAAAATTGCCCGACTAGGGATATATATAACCTGGAAAGTCAAGGGTTTAGCTGGTATAATTTTTTCGCTGGCAAGGGCCTTCGGGCCCGAACCAGCATGGAGAGGTGCCAGAGTGGCCGAATGGAGCACACTGCTAATGTGTTGATCTCGTAAGGGATCCCTGGGTTCGAATCCCAGCCTCTCCGCAATCTGCTAATATGTACTTGTAATGGCAAAAGCTAAGAAAAAAATAGTCCAACGTCAACCAAAAAAAGCTGTCGAGCCGGAGCTTAATATTAGCTTTGAGTCGCAAGAATTTCCTCATCACGCTAAAAACGAACTCTGGTATATCGGTATTGGACTGCTTTTGTTGGTGGGCTTGTTTACCTCGATAAGCATTAAGAATTATTTGTTTGCTCTTGTTGTGGTAGCGGCTGGGATCGCCATTTTCCGACTAGCTCATCTTAAGCCAGGTTCAAGGAAGGTTGAAATAACCCCTGATGGTGTTACGTGGGGCGACGAGTTTTGGGGCTACCACCAACTAAAAAACTTTTGGATTTCAGATGAATCTGGCGCTCTTACTGTATACCTAGAACGACCCAATCTTAAGCCAATCTTACACTTTACGGTTCCTGATCAACGGGTTGAGCAAGTGTTGCTAGCCCTATCGCTCGAGCTGCCCTTCCACGCCCATAAGAATGAGCCGATTCCTGATCGGTTCGCTCGATTCTTGAGAATTTAGATAGCAGATTTCTCAGATTCTAAATACTTAGCCAGTTCATCAACCCAGCTCCGTAGTTTTAAGCCGGTTGAGATGATTTTTTTCAGATCAAACTCGCCGTGGGGTGGTCGCGGGGCAATATTTGGTTTAGAAGTATTGTAATCTTGGGTTGAGATATCCGTGACCTTGATGTCCTTAAATCCCCCGGTCTTGAATATCTCTCTAGCTAATCCAGCCCAGGAAATTACCGGACCATCGTTAGAAACGTTATAGGTGCCAAATTCGGCCTTAGTTTCGATTAAGTGCTCGACAGCGTCTACCAGCTGACCGACAAATGTTGGTCGTCCTGTCTGGTCGCTAACCACACTTGGCGATACGCCTTTCTTGGCCAGTTCCAGCATTGTCCGAACAAAATTCCTCCCGTTACCAATCACCCAAGAGGTTCGGATGAGGTAGTGTTTAGCAACCGTCGACACGGCGACGTCTCCCGCGGCTTTTGACTGCCCGTAGACGCCCAACGGACCTAGGGGCTCAGACTCCGTATGGGGATAGGTCTGGCCGTCAAAAACATAGTCGCTAGAAAAATGTATAAGTGTTGCTCGAGTTTTAGTAGCAATGATGGCTAGATTACCAACCCCAACTGCATTAGCTTGCCAGGCCGCGACCCTGCCTTCTGGGGTCTCGGCTCCATCAACATTGGTGTAGGCGGCGGCGTTGATAATAACCTCAACACCTGACCAATCGTAGCTTTCGATGACGGCTCGATCTGTCATATCTAAGGTATCTCGATCAACGGCTCTAGATATGGGGAATCTCTCTCGTAAGGCTTGACCAAGCTGACCGTAGGCACCGATAATTATAACTTTTTTCTGATTCATAGGACTATCGGTTCAACTTTGGCAAGATTTGGGTGATTGAGGTCCTTTTCCGAACAGATTGCCTTGGCTTTCGCGATCGGCCAGTTGATAGCTAGTTGAGGGTCAAATAAATTAACAAAAGTATACTTAGACTCTGGTGACCAATATTCATTCACTAGGTAGGTATAGGCAACATTAGGCGTAAGAGTTTGGTAGCCGTTAGCAATGCCTCGGGAGACAAATACGGCCTTGTCAGGGGTGATGGTGATAGTTTCGACTTTACCGAAGGTTGGGCCTTGGCGTAGATCGACCCAAGCCCCGAAGACCTTGCCGGTAGCTACCGAAATAAACTTCTTCCACGGCTCGGCGTGTAGGCCGCGGGTGACACCGACCTCCTCGTTAAACGAGATGTTATTTTGGACGATCTCAAAGTGCGGCAGACCAAGTGCCTCAAGTTTGGCGCACTGGTAATTTTCCTTAAACCAGCCACGTTTATCGCCGTGAACAACCAGATCAATCTCGTAGAGACCCTTAATTGAGGTTTCGCGAACAGCAAGGGTTGGCATCTACTGTCCCTTGGTCTTGTAAGCGGCCTCAACCGCATCCTTTAGAGGCTGCCACCATTTTTTGTTGAATGTGTACCAATCTATGGTTTGTTCAAGGCCTTGTTTCATATCTGTATATTCAGGCTTCCAACCCAATTCTCGCTCGATTTTGCTCGCATCGATTGCGTATCTCATATCATGTCCTGGTCGGTCGCTCACTACTTCAAACCAATCCTTGGGCTTGCCCATTAGTTCTAGAATAGTTACCAAGACCTCCTTATTACTCTTTTCGCCGTTGGCGCCGATTAGGTATGTTTCACCGATCTTGCCCTCCTCAAGAATCTTGAGAACAGCACTATTGTGGTCGTCAACGTGAATCCAGTCCCGAACATTTGCTCCGCTTCCGTACAGTTTTGGCTTAACGCCGGCCAAGATATTGGTAATCTGTCGCGGAATAAACTTTTCGATGTGTTGGTACGGTCCGTAATTATTTGAACAGTTAGAGATGGTAGCCTTAAGACCAAACGATCTTACCCAGGCACGAACAAGATGATCAGACCCCGCCTTGCTAGCGGAGTAGGGGCTTGAGGGGTTGTACGCTGTCGTATCACCAAATTTTGCCTGGTCGTCCAACTCCAGATCCCCAAAGACTTCATCAGTAGAGATGTGGTGCAGTCTCTTCCCGTGCTTACGAACGGCTTCGAGGATTCGATAGGTACCAACGATATTAGTTTCGATGAAGGGCCAGGGTTCACGCAGAGAGTTATCATTATGAGATTCGGCGGCAAAATGAACGACGGCGTCGCTCTCTCCTACTAACTTGTCAATTAATCCCGCATCACAGATGTCGCCTTTAATAAACTTCAGCCGATTTTCTGGTAGTCCGTCGAGATTGGATTTATTTCCGGCGTAGGTGAGCTTGTCTATAACAGTGACTGTATTGTCGGGTCGTTTGGAGAGAACTAGGCGGACGAAGTTTGAGCCAATAAACCCCGCACCACCCGTAACTAAGTAGTTCATTTTGTTTGGCTTGAGCTTGCTGATAAGTATAGGTGCGGGGCAGGCCCGGCACCGCCAGTTACAAGTACTTTCATGTTTAGCGAATTACTCTGTCGTCAAGCACCCTCAACAGGTACTGTCCGTAACCGCTCTTCTTGAGTGGTTCGGCTAGTTCTATTAGTTGTTTGTCGTCGATAAACTCCTGGGCATGGGCGATCTCCTCGACACAACCGATTTTCAGGCCGGTTCTTTTCTCTATCGTTGAAACAAATTCGCTTGCTTCAAGTAGGGAGTCGTGAGTGCCGGCATCAAACCAAGCAAAACC
>JBBTZC010000019.1:0-4131 GCA_038078495.1 Patescibacteria group bacterium
AAACAAGCGCCGCCGTAACCGGCGGCGCCACCACATCAGTTTTCCTTGAAATATGTCCGAGCAAGATTTAAGATTAACCACCAATCCGAACTTTTTGAAGATTTGACTTCTGCCGCCTCCGCCCGCCCACGGAGGCGGCGCCACCACATCAGTTTTCCTTGAAATATGTCCGAGCAATTGTTAAAATTTCCCACCATTGGAGACTTCTCGCTCCGGGCATCTACTTGACGGAGTGTATATTTAAGTGTACACATGAGAATATGCGAGTTATCACTACTACCGAACTAAGATCTAAATCGAAACAACTAATCGAGGCCTTGAGAGAAGGGTACTCCGTTGATCTGATCCATCGGTCGAGGGTGGTTGGGAAATTCCAACCAGCACAACTGGCCCAACCCCTGACAAGAGCTGATATCGAGCAGATTCAGAAAATTGCTGTCGATCTCAATCTACCGAAACTCTCCTATGGAGAACGCAAGAGGAGGTACGGACAACACCTCGCGCAAAAATATGGTAAAAGTCTTCCTTGACACCAATATATTTATTGACGCTATCCACCGTGCTCCCGAAAAACAAATTATCGAAACATTGGAGGGCTGTGTTGTTTGTACATCAACTCTCTCCTTCCATATCTACTGCTATGTTTTCAAGATAGGAATTCCCAATAAGATGGTGGCGTTGCAAAAACAAAAATTTACCGTCATCGGTCTTTCTGAAAATCTTTTAGACAAGAGTCTGGAAGGACCAACAAATGATTTGGAAGACAATATCCAGTTACACTCTGCCGCCGAAGCCGATTGTGAATATTTTCTTACCAACGATTCAAAACTGCTTGCCATGAGATTTTTTGGCAAAACTAAACTGCTCACAACTTGGCCAATGACTGCAAGCTAGTCATGTAATCACTCAATACACACACAGAGTCTAAACGGTTGGAGTTGGGAATTTTGCAATAAATACGTCGATATCTTTTTTCGAAACTGACTTTCCGTCAATGATGTCAGCGATCATTGTGGCTAGTCGCTCGCAATCTTTTTCCTTCAACCCACGGGTTGTTATCGCGGGTGTACCCATACGAATGCCGGAGGGTTTGAACGGTCCGGCTGGGTCGTAGGGAATTGAGTTTTTGTTAGCGACGATACCATAACTCTCCAATTTTTCCTGGGCTTCGGTGCCAGTAATATTTTTATTTCGCAGGTCGATTAGCCACAGGTGATTATCGGTGCCATCAGTCACCACGTCGAACCCGCGATTCTTAAAGACTTTGACCATAACTTGGGCGTTATTAACGATCTGCTGACAGTATTTTTTATATATTGGTGTGTCTGCTTCAAAGAGCGTCTGGGCGATTGCGCTAATGGTATGCATATGCGGTCCGCCCTGAAGGCCGGGAAAAATCACCTTATTAATTTTGGTGTAGTTCTCCTCGTCTTTAACAAAAATTAAGGCGCCGCGCGGCCCACGAAGCATTTTATGAGTCGTGGTGGTAACGACATCAGCCAGGCCGAAAGGCGTCGGGTGGAAGCCGGTCGCGACTAAGCCGCTGATATGTGAAATGTCGGCCAATAGGTAGGCGCCGACTTTTTTGGCGATTTTAGAAAAAGCGGCAAAATCGAGCGTTCGTGCGTAAGCGGTCGAGCCGGCGATAATCAGCTTGGGTTTATGCTCCTGCGCGAGTTTTTCTAATTCCCCGAAGTTAATGAGCTGGGTTTCCGGGTCAACGTTGTACTGGACAGAATTAAAGATTTTAGCGGTTAACGAAACTTTATGGCCGTGAGTCAGGTGCCCGCCGGCACCCAGATTTAGTCCCATTATGGTGTCGCCTGGTTCAATTAAGCCCAGGTAGGCCGCCAAGTTGGCGGGCGAACCGGAGTACGGCTGAACGTTGACAAAATAATTGGTGTTAAAGACTTTTTGGGCTTGCTTTTGGCAGAGCAACTCAAGTTCGTCGCAGAATTCGGTGCCGCCGTAGTAGCGCTTGCCCGGGTAACCCTCGGCGTATTTGTTAGTAAAGCAACTTGATTGGGCGGTTTGGACTGCGGGCGAGACGTAGTTTTCGCTCGGGATCAGTGACAGCGTTTTTTGCTGACGCTCAAATTCTTTGGCAATAAGAGAGGCGATATTTCTATCAAGCATCTATTTCACAAAGAAGTACCAGTACAGCCCAGCAATTACTACGAAGCTAATGGCTAGCTTCCACAATTTTTTAATAAAAATTAAGCCCAAAATTATTGCCCCGCCGATTAAGAGATAGTATCGATAATCCATCCCATCTAGACTAACACAGACAGCCTAAAAAAATAGTCATTTTGACGACCAACAAACATATGTTTAAATTAGGCGACAATGGCCGACAATTATGAGATTGAAATTAAATGTTTGCTTGGTAGCAAAAATTCTGCCGACCAGTTACTAGCACGAATGCATCAAGTCAATCCGCAAACTAAACAAATCGGTATTCAGAAGCAACTCAATCACTACTTCGAAAGCGGCAATCTTAGAGACCTCGCAAAAAATATTGTCCCGGTTTTAAAAGTTAAGAAGGATCAACTCAAACTCACAAAGCTATCAAACCAAGCAAGGAGTTTTTCGCTCCGGACGCGTCAAACCAACGGTAAGCTGAAGTTGATTCTTAAAATTTCGATTGACGATACCTCAAGTGACAATGGAACGGCACGTCTGGAGTTTGAGGCGCCGATCGACGGAGTAACGCTTGATGAGCTGGACGCTCTGGTGCTGAAATCCGGCTTTGCCCATCAGGCCAAATGGTCACGCGATAAGACCGACTACAATTATCTGGGCGCCAACATCACGATTAGTTTTAGTCCAGGATATGGCTATGTGGCGGAGTTTGAAAAGATAATTAGCGACCCAAAGCTAGCCAACCAGACTAAAACCGAGCTACGAAACATAATGAAAAAGCTGGACGTCGAAGAATTGCCGCAAGATCGTTTGGCACGGATGTTTGATTACTACAACAAGCATTGGCGAGAGTACTATGGAACGGAGAAAGTTTTTAATATAAGATAGTCCCATGGCGCGTCACCCCGAATACCAATATCTCGATTTGCTTCAAGATATTCTCGACCATGGGGTTGAGAAGAAAGATCACAATACTGGAATGCCGCTGCGAAGTGTTTTTGGCAGACAAATTCGTTTCGACCTAGCGGAAGGCTTTCCATTATTAACAACGAAGAAGGTTTACTGGAACGGTGTACTACATGAGCTGATGTGGTTTCTAACTGGTCAATCCAACATTAAATATCTAGTCGACAATAAGGTTCACATTTGGGACGACTACCCCTACAAGATTTACGTAAAAGCCAATCCTGACGAGAAAACGCTACTTACACAAGAAGAGTTTATTTCAAAAATTAGCACTGATGAAAAATTCGCTGCTAAGTGGGGCAATTTGCCGCACATCTACGGGGAACAATGGCGTGGTTGGCCGGCAAAAGATGGACGTAAAATAGATCAGCTAGCTTGGATTGTTGAGACGATTAAGTACTTCCCCGAGCGCAAGCACACGGTTCTCTCGGTTTGGAACCCGGAATATCTTTACTCGATGGCTCTTCCCGGCCAAGCGTTAATCTTTCCCCTATGCCATATTTTGGTTCACTTTAACGTTGCCGGAGATCGGTTGTCTGTTCAGCTCTATCAACGAAGCGCGGATATGTTCCTCGGCGTGCCGTTCAACATTGCTAGTTACGCCCTGTTGACCCAAATCATCGCCCAAATTACGGGCTATAAGCCAGGCGAGTTTGTCCATACTTTCGGCGATGCCCATATCTACTCTAACCACTTTGATCAAGTACACGAACAGCTATCTCGCGAGCCAAAAAAGTTTCCAACTGTCAAAATAGATCCGAGTTTTAAGAGTTTAGATGACGCTAAGGCGGAACAAATCACTCTTGAAAATTACGATCCGCACCCTGGACTGAAAGGTGAGCTAACGGTAGCAGGCGGATTTGACGAAAAAGATCGTGCCGCTTACAGCAAGAAGAAGTAACTACTTCTTGGGTTTGTCTTTAGATCTCTGAAAATCTTTGTTGAGCTGAGATGCCATTGGGCTAGACTGCCCAGCGTAAACATTACCCTTATGTCTGTTGTAAGGGATTTCGGCGGGACTCG
>JBBTZC010000019.1:4231-8271 GCA_038078495.1 Patescibacteria group bacterium
TGCCCAGCGTAAACATTACCCTTATGTCTGTTGTAAGGGATTTCGGCGGGACTCGAGAGCTGTTCAAAAGTAAAGGCGCAAATTCGCATTCCTGGATAAAGGGCAATCGGCATTACACCTAAGTTTCCTAGCTCCATAACTGGTTTCCCGTCCCACCCTGGGTCAAAAACGGAAGCCGTGCCGTGAACTATAATACCTAATCGTCCAAGCGAACTTCGGCCTTCGATCCGACCAATTAAATCATCAGAAATTTTGAGGTTTTCCATCGTCATCGCTAGGACTAAGTCACCTGGGTGAAGAATGAATGGATGGACTTTTGTAATCACAACCTCTTCCATAATGTCGTCAATAGGAATTTTAGACTTAATGTCAATGAAGGGGTGGCGGGATCGGGTGAAGACCCGAAATCTACTGCCCAAACGTAAGTCTATCGAACACGAACCAAGTTGCTCGGAGTAGTTTGGCTTAGGGTCAATCTGAATACGACCCTCCTTAATGGCTTGTTTAATATCTCTATCGGAAAGAATCATGACTTTTCACAACCTAACACGTTCGTAAGTTTGGAAGCAATAGTCGTAATCGTTTTTCTCATCTTTGGGGTGACGCACCTCGTTAGTTAACTGCCAAGAACTGTCTAGTTCTGGGAAGAATGTATCTCCTTCAACATCTAGATCAATCAAAGTTCTCAGTATTCGGTCAATCTTGTACTTACCAGACAACGCTTCATTGTAGACGCTACCTCCACCGGCTATGAAAACCTCACGACCCAGTGCGAGACCGTAGTCTATGGCGTCTTGTAGCGACTGGAACGTAACAACTCCTTCGTCTAAATCATCTTTCTTTGATAGTACGAGATTAACTCGGTTCGGTAGAGGTCTAAATTTAGTTGGGATAGACAGATAGGTTGTACGACCCATTATTACAGCCTGGTTAGTTGTCTGATCAGAGAAATATTTCATATCGCCAGGCATTTTACCGCGCCAAGGAATGTCACCTTTGTTACCTATGACGTTGTTTTTTGCTGTGGCGAAAATAATCGAGACTAACATTGAAGCTATTTTAGCCATAAATAAGAACGACTCATATAGTGTTGTATTTGTCAGACAAGGAGTCTATCATGATTTCAGTTTGAACCTGGAGGTGAAAAATTGGTTGATGGTCTGTTGACTGTGACGGAAATTGCTCACCTTCTAGGTGAGAGTCATCACGGTCGTGTGTGGCGGATTGCAGTCAGTCTCGGGATCAATACGAGATTACTCAAGACACCGAAGCGAGGTAAGCTTAAACCCCACTATAATTTGGACGAGATAGAGAGTATCCGACGCTGTATTGATGCGAAAGAAGCTCTCCGCCCGCCCCAAGCATATCTGTCAATTGTGCAGATCGCCAAGCAAGCCAGTTGCAGTCCGAAGGCTGTGAGAATTGCGATAGCGCAACTCAAGATAAAGCCCACGACTTATGCTAACCCTCGATCGGGAAGGTTCACTATGTATTTCGGTCCTAGAAAAGTGGCTAAGCTGACTCGACACTTAGCCTTTGCTATGCGGGGGGATGAATATTACTTAACCGAAATATGCAAGCTACTTGGACGGTCGGAGGATTGGGTTAAGTCACGGATTAATATCTTTGGAATCTGTACTGCCCTACGGCGGGATGACAATGGAAGGTTGCTATCCGTGATCAGCTTGTCTGATTTGGATCGGCTGATTACTGAGTCAAGGCTCTATGCTCGGGCTGGCGATAAGCAGTTGACTGTTGGAGGGTTGTCTGACAGGCTCCAAGTTGATTGGCGTACCGTCCAGCGCTTATTGCCGGTTTGCTCGGTCGAGCCCACTATGTGCTGTGATCGGCGAGGTGTTCCGAGGAATCACTATGACTCTTACGTCCTTGCAGAGTTGAGATTTGCGCTGAAGCTTGTTGACCACGAACGCTAATGGTCTTTTGACCGACGGTAACTCCGTCGGTCTTACCTTTGACAGTTAGGACAAAAGTGCGCCGAGCGACCGTTAACTACGGTGCGTTCGATTGTTGTCTTGCATACTTTGCACGGCTGACTGGCGCGGTGATAGACATTAGCGAAGTGTAGGTAATCTCCTTGGCCGCCATCAAGCCGACGATAATCTTTGAGCGAAGTACCACCGTGCTCGATCGCTAATTCCAGTACTGGACTAATACTATCGTATATACTTCGTAGCTCACCTTCAGACAAGTCCTTTACTAGCCGGGTTGGTAATACCTTTGCCTTGAATAGGGTTTCGTCAGAGTAAATGTTGCCAATTCCAGCGATTAGGCTCTGTTCCATTAAGACTGTCTTAACCTTGGTACGAGCCTTGCTATGCAGGGCTTTGACAAAGTACTCAAAGGTGAATTCTGGCCATTCAATTTCGGGACCAAGTTTTGAAACCTCTTGCTCCAGACCGTCTTCATCTAATACCTTAATCCAGCCAAACTTTCTCAAATCGTTAAAGTACAAATGTCCTTTAGTGAGTTTGAAGATTACATGAGTGAACTTATGAGGAGGCTTTTGCAGGTACTCGTGGTCTGGATGACCACCACCAGCGATAAGCTTGTGATCATCCGAGTCGTAGAGCATCTGCCCGGTCATCTTGAGATGAAACAAGAGATATTTTCCATTTGAGAGTTTCCAGATGAGCATTTTAGCTCGTCGCTCAATTTCTTCGATTTTTGCCCCTAGAACATCGTGACGCTTACCACGAAATAGTTTGTAATCGCACACTTCTATATCGTCGATCGTTTGACCGATTATGGCCTTATTTAAACTTCGCTTTATTGTCTCGACTTCTGGTAACTCAGGCATGAGGAGATTGTGGCAAATTATATTATCTCAAGCAAGAAAAGAGGGGGCGGTTGCCCCCCTGATGGGTTTGCGGTGGAGCTCGAGCGTGGCCAGACAGTCTTCATCGTCCCAGTCGCCTCGACTCTTGCCGAAGTCTCGAACAATAACTTTCTTTCCGAGCATAGTTAAGCCGTCCTTCGATAACTCAACCGTACCACGGAAGTGGCAGAAAGCAGGATTTCTGTCGATCCAAAGAAGAATTCGGTTGAACTCCCCCTCAGGGCTAATTTTGGCACCATCACCGCCAAGTCGTGTTTTCACGCCTTCAGCGGCCGGCTTGCCAAACTTACCCGAAACCGTGAGATCTTCGTTGATTACCAAATCAACAATCACGATTTCGACAGGCCACGGATCATTCGGACGTGAATAGGTAATCTTACCCTCCCAGTGACCGGTAAAAGACGAGGGAACAGGTGAGCCCTGCTCCAGTAGAACAAAAACGAGTAAAGGTACGAACATTTCAAAACCCTCCTTATGGGCTGGATAATATCACTTTAGAGATTTTCAAGTATAAAAAAAGCGGGGCGAACTCCAGAAGTGGAGTTCGCCCCGCGGGCCCGATCACTGCTTGTTAGGGCGTATCGGGAGGTGAGGGAAGCGGGTCTGAAGCCGGCGGTGGAGTGCCGTCCGGCTTCTTGAGTATCTTAGGAACGATAGCGTCGGTGTGTAGGCCACGCCCGTCTTGGCCGCTGATCAACCAGCCCCTTGTCTTGTGGAGGTAGATCCAGCCAGTAACGTGATTACCGTCTAGGTAACTGTCGATATACGCCGAGCACCAAGATTTACTGCTGTCGAAGTCGTAAGTCGTGATCTTGAAGCTGGTGACTTCGAACCTCGACGATCCTTCGATAGCGTCGCGCAAATCGTACCAATCCATTCCAGACTCGGAATAGTCCTTTGAGACGTATGACATCGCCTTGCTGACGTTGTGCTTGCCCCACTGCACCATAAAGCTCTTCGTCGTGTTGAAGACGGCATCTTCTGGCGACGTGTTTCCGGTGCCACCACCACCACATCCGGCGAGAAGAAGAATGACAGTGACCAATAAAGTTAACGAACGAAACTTCAACCTCTTCAAAAGTTGACCTCCTATTGCATTGGCTAAGTACGAATACCCTCTGCCAAATTGCAAAAGTATTGTAGCTTTATTCACGGAAAGATACAAGAGTTTCGGGTAAAAAAA
>JBBTZC010000019.1:8371-9697 GCA_038078495.1 Patescibacteria group bacterium
AGCGAGCGACTGACCTGGCTGTGCCAAATTGGTCATCTCCATACCGATTCGCCAGTACAAGTCGTAGGCCAGCGTTTCACTCCAGAGGTCTTCCTCTACTACTGTCTCCTCGCCGCCTTCGAAGGCGTAGCGAAAGACGAAGTGGAGCGAGCCCGACCCGCCTCCCATAAGATCACGAACATGCTCGAGCGGTGCCGCCAAGGCAAACGCCGCCCAGTCAAACTCGTAGCGTTGACCGGCTTTGGCGAGCTGGTGGCGGAATACTTTAGGCACTTGGCCGGGTAGGGTGACGGTTGTGACAAGTGGCGTAAGTTCCGGTTCGACGCCCCATTCCACCGAACAGCCGCGTTCGCGATCCTGTGTTAGAACGCCCATAGACGCTCCGTACGGGTGAGCGAGTTTGAAGCTTGCTGATCCGAACTCGGTGACGATCGCGTCAACCCACGCCATGCCCACCGGCATCCGACGCTCGCCGAGCCAGTCGAGCGAGTGGCCAAAGATCAGCCACCGCCCGTCTTGCTTGACGGTGAAGGTACCCACGGCATAGCCGGAGTACAAATCGCCGGTTAACAGATTGACGGATATCGACCGACCGGGAATCGGATCCGGAACGCCACCGCGTGAAACGGCGCTCACTCGATCGATCTTGTCGTTGCGAACGAACTTGCCAAAATACTCTGGGTTTGTTCGTTTCAAGAACTCCAGTTGCGAAGCGGAAACTCCCGCAACCTGGAACGACAACGGCATGCCGTTGTCACCACCTCGTCCGCGCCCGATACCTACCATGTCGCCAATCCAACGGGCGTAGAAGGTCTTGTTGTCTCCGTAATAACCGGCGAAGAGCGGTCCCCAGATCGTCCTGTTGACGACCACGGGGGATCCAGAAAAGCCCGGGCCAATGACTGAACTGTCGGCAACCTTGAGAACGGCCAGGTTGTTGTCGCCCTCCTTGTAGACAGAGGAGACCCTGACCGGGTGCTTCGTGACCGTGAGACCGTTGTTGTTCTCGAGCAGGATGACGTTCATCCCGTTCTTCAACGCCTCAAGCGTTGCTAGGGCGGTGATGCTCTCTTCGCTACCGGAATTGGTTGTGATGCTTCCGCCGCAACCGGCGAGCAGAGCGGACATTCCGAATACAGCCAAAACGGCTGTCAGAATCTTGATGTAAAGTTTCTTCATTTCTTCCCTCCTTGGGAATCCGAAATTTGTCTCACAGATGAGACTCGGGAAAGTGTAACATTTTCACCGAAAAGGGTCAAGGGGTTTGCGGGCAATTTTCGGGTAACAAAAAAAGGGACGGATTCCACGATTGTGGATTCCGCCCCG
>JBBTZC010000020.1:0-8268 GCA_038078495.1 Patescibacteria group bacterium
ACGCTCATCTGGACTTTCCTCAATTTGATAATGACCGATCCGAGTTGATTGCAAAATTAAAAGAAGAAAAAATTGGGGTTATAAATATCGCTACGGATTTTGAGTCTAATCAAAAGGTTGTTGATCTGGCTGCCAATAATGATTTAATTTGGGCGGTTATTGGCTTGCATCCAACCGAGATAAATCCTGATACCCTGACAAATCTGACTGCGGAGATAAAACAACTTAAGAACTTGGTCCAAACTAATCAAAAAGTAGTTGCTATCGGCGAAGTGGGGCTCGACTATTACAGGGAAAAATCCAGGAATGATGCTGAAACCCAGAAAGTAATACTTCGACAATTTCTAACTCTAGCCGGGGAGCTAAACTTGCCGGTTGTCTTTCACTGTCGAGATGCTTACGGAGATCTACTAACAATTCTGGCTGACTATCCGGGTACTAAAGGAGTAATTCACTGTTTCACTGGCACGGCCGATCAAGCCAAGAGCTTCCTTGAATTAGGGCTTTTTATTTCCTTTACCGCAACAATTACTTATGAGGATAATGGCTATCAGCGGGAGACGGTAGCAGCGGTGCCTCTAGAAAAAATACTCTTAGAAACCGATAGTCCGTTTCTAACACCTCAAAATCGTCGTGGACAGCGAAATGACCCACTGACTATTCTCGAAGTCGCCCAGACAATAGCGCAAGTAAAAACTATTATTCTAGATGAAGTGCTAAAACAGACCACTACCAACGCTAGTAGTCTGTTTGGTTTGGCGCGCGCCTGATATGGTAGTAAGGGAGGGAGACAAAACTGAACTGGGTTGATTTAGCGATTTTGGGGGTCTTTCTGTACTACTTTTTTGAGGGAATTCGTCGTGGTTTTATCGAGCAAACCCTAGAATTAATCGGATTTTTTATCACCGTTTTTCTGGCTCTGCTTGGCTACCACTATTTCGGGGAACTAGTAACGGAAAAAACTGGCATTCAAAAACAAGCAGCCGATCCGATCGCCTTTATTATTCTTTGGTTTGTTTACCAGGTACTCTACTCGCTTATTTTGCGCTACTCCTACCCCAACATCCCAGCCAAGATTCGTAACACCTTACCGAATCGCTTGGCTGGCTTGATCCCAGCGTTTCTTAAGGGTGTTGTTATCCTTTCAATTATTCTAACTGTGGTTTTATCTCTTCCGGTACCGCCAAAGTTAAAATCAGAAATCAGTGGCTCTGTTTTAGGCAGTCGGTTTGTCAATAATTCAGCGACAGTTGAGAATTTTATTAACACTATTGTTGGGGGTGATCTCAAAGAATCCTTGACTTTTCTAACCGTACCGGCTCAGAACGAACAAATTATTGAGCCAAGCGAAAAAGTGGATTTGAAGTTTACAACTGATGAAACGACAATCGATAAAACTTCCGAAGCCAAAATGTTCCAATGGGTCAACGAAGAACGAATTAAAGCGGGAGTTAAGCCGCTCGTGTTAGATGAAAAAATTGTAACTGTGGCTCGAGCCCACTCACGCGACATGTTTAATCGCGGATTTTTTGCGCACGAAAATCCTGACGGTCAGTCGCCGTTCGATCGGATGGATAAAGGAGGCATTACTTTTGAAGTTGCAGGTGAGAATATCGCCTACGCGCCGACAGTTGAGTTGGCTCATAACGGACTAATGCGCTCACCCGGACACCGAAAAAATATCCTTAATCCTGATTTTGGCCATGTTGGTTACGGAATTATAGACGCTGGTATCTACGGCAAAATGTTTAGCCAAGAGTTTACGGACTAGGTTTTAGAAAAACCTTACTTATGTTGAGCGGTTTCACCGCTCGTATTTATGTAGGGGCCAGGGGTCTAGTTGCGAGGCGACCCCTAGGCCCTCACTCCGCCAGCTGGCGGACCCTACCCCGCACGCTTCTCACATAGGTAAGGAGAAAAACCGCTCGCTGACCTGCTTTTGATGGGTCATGGCTCGCGGTTTTGCTGTTATCTAGATAAAAAAATGGCCGGGCGAGACTTGCGTTCCGTCCGGCCTGATGAACCAAGATAGTGTTCTTGAATTGAGACCCCCTAGGAATATTTCTCGGCTTGGGCAATAGCCGACTCGCACCATTCGCGCTCTCCATCAGAGAGCTCTATGAGCGATTCTTCGCCGAGATCCCAGTAACCTACCCAGTTTCGACTGCGTTCAGTGGCGCCTTCTGGCCCGACTCCGCCGATTTCGCAAGTAAAAAACTGGAGTTTTCCATCCCTCCGTCTCAGGCAGAGTAGGTTCGTGTCGAGCGCTAGTGTGACCCCCGGCCTGAACCCTAAACTTTTCTCCGCCTTGTCGAGAACTCTCTCGAACAATACATTGACATGCTCCCGAATCTCATCAGCTTCCAATAACGGTGCTGGTATTAAGGGACGAGTTTCCATCCATCACCTCCATGACGACTTGCCGCAACTATAGGGGTTTACCGTCTTACTGACAATCCCCAAATCTTCAGATACAATTGACATCAAATGTCACGGGTGGCGATGCTAATGTCGGGGGGAGTAGATTCTTCGGTTTCGGCCGCGCTTTTAAAGAACCAAGGCTATGAAGTGCTGGGATTCTATATCCTCGGGTGGCTCGGTACACCAGATTTTCCGTGTCCTTGGCAGAAGGAGGAAAAAGATGCCCGAGAAGTAGCGAACGTTCTCGGTATCCCGTTTCACACCATCAATCTATCTAAGGTTTACGAGGAAGAGGTTATTAATAGATTTTTTGCTGGATACCAAGCGGGGGTAACACCGAATCCGGACGTTCTATGTAACCGGGAAATTAAGTTTAAAGCTCTCTGGAAGGCGATACGACAATTTGAGTGTGACTACATCGCGACTGGTCACTACGCCCGTTGCCAGCAGACAGCCATCAGCCATCAGCTCTCAGCTAATGGGGAAGCCGATAGCCGACAGCCGTTAGCCGAAAGCTCCAGAATCTTTAAGGCCAAAGATCAGAACAAAGACCAAACATATTTCTTGTGGGGGATCGAAAAATCAATTTTACCTAAAATCATTTTTCCGTTAGGTGAGCTAACCAAGCCAGAAGTCCGCAAACTTGCTAAGAAATACCATCTACCAACCGCTACCAAAAAAGATAGCCAGGGAATTTGCTTTGTCGGTCCGTTAAAAGTTCGACAATTTTTAGCTTCAAGGGTAAAAACAAAACCAGGGGATGTTTACTTAGTTGATGGTAGGAAGATCGCTACCCACGAAGGTGTAGAACTCTATACTATCGGACAACGTTTGGCGGCTGGGTCGGTTGATTGGACTGGAGATGTGCCACCATTATTTATCATTGCCAAGGATCTCAAGAATAATCGCCTGATCGTCGGCACTGATTCCCAAACATTTGACTCTATGCTGATCGCCGGTTCTCTCAATTGGCTGGAAGAACCAAAGAGCCAGACATTTGAGGCGTTAGCCAAAATCCGCTATCGTCAAATTGATGAGGTTATTACCGCTAGTAAATTTGGTTCCAAGTGGAAGATTAATTTTTCCAAACCCGTCCGGGCCCTTACGACCGGCCAATCAATTGTTTTCTACGCCCCAAAAGGCCAGTTACTTGGTGGCGGGATTATCGAATTAGTTCCCCAACAAGATGAGACCGTTAAACGACTTGCCAAGACTCTCGACTCAGCCAAAGTTTAGGTATCTTCGTCGTGTAATTTTATTATCGACACTTTTTATTGTATTTGCGTTAGGTTATTTCCTTGGTCAAATCATTACAAACGGCCGACAGAAGCTAGATTTGAACCAATTTTGGCAGGTTTACGACATTATCAATCGTCGCTACGTTGGCTCGTTGGACCAAAAATCGGCCTCTGAAGGGGCCACTTCCGGCTTGGTTCAGAGCTTGGGTGACCCGTTCAGTATGTATTTACCAGCTCAGGCGAGAAAAGACTTAGATAATGAACTTAAAGGGGAGTTTGAAGGTATCGGCGCCGAGTTAACCCAAAAAGACGGTTTAATCACAGTGGTATCACCACTCGAAGGCTCGCCGGCTGCTCAAGCGGGACTGATGCCCAAGGACGTCATCTTGAAGATAGGTGACGAGTCTACTTCCGAAATGCTCCTTGATGAGGCTGTTTCAAAGATTCGTGGCCCGAAAGGGACAACCATTACTTTAGAGATAGGACGCTTGAAAGTCAGCGATCTAATCAAAATTACCATTACTCGTGAAGCAATCCGTGTCAAAAGCGTCGATTCAAAGATGCTTGACGGAGGAATTGGTTACCTGGAAATCCGTCAATTTGGTGATGATACGGTCGAATTGGTGAAAAAAAGCGTCATCGAGCTTGCTAAAAACCAGCCAAAGGCCGTAATCATTGATTTGCGCAACGACCCGGGCGGCTACTTAGACGCGGTAGCTCCGATTGCCGGTCAGTTTATCGCGCCGAATATTGTTGTTAAGGAACGTTACAAAGATGGAAGGGAAGAAGTAATTCGATCAAAAGAGGTTCCCGTAATGTCCACTACGCCCCTATTTGTTTTAATTAACGGCGGTTCAGCGTCGGCATCTGAAATCTTGGCTGGAGCCCTGCAGGATCACAAACGAGCGACACTGGTTGGGCAGAAAACTTTTGGCAAGGGTTCGGTTCAAGATATTATTCCGCTGAAAAATGGATCGGCGTTGAGACTGACAATCGCCGAATGGCTGACTCCCAACGACCGCCAAATCTCAAAAAAGGGGATCGAGCCGGACGTGGTCGTTGAGGGGGACAAGAAAGCCGACAGCGATCCGGTATTGGCTAAAGCGCTGGAATTGGCTAAAAAATAATCATTTCAAATCTTTGAGCTGGTATACTGGTTCTATGCTGGGAACTAGTGACTCGCTTATAACTGTTCAAGAAGTAGAAGAAATTGTTAGCGCCCCGACGGGTGCGGCCAAGCAGTTACGAACACCATTGATGATAATTTTTGGCTCCCTTTTAATCGTAATTGCGACTTTATTAATATTATTAGTTCTGTCTTTGCGGGGTTCACGCACTGGCTGGGAGTCTGTGCTACCGTTTCTAGATTCCAAACCGCTTGACAGCTTGCAAATTAATTAAGTTGGAGTTAACATTTATTTAACAATGTATTTATGGATTATTCTTGGTTTAGTTGTTCTCTTCCTTCTCTGGCTAGTCGCCACCTACAATAGTTTGGTTACCCTTAAAAACCGCACCGATGAAGCGGCAAGTGATATTGACGTTCAAACCAAACGCCGTTACGACTTGATTCCCAACCTGATCGAGATAGTCAAGGGCTACGCCAAGCAGGAAAAAGAAGTCTTTACCAAAGTCACCGAAGCCCGCACCGCGGCGATGAACTCTCACGGTATGGCCGATAAGGCCAAGGCGGAGAATATGCTGACTGACGCCTTGAAAACTATCTTTGCCGTAGCCGAGGCCTATCCCGACCTGAAATCTTCGACTAATTTTCTCGAACTCCAACGCGAACTGACCGACACAGAGGATAAAATTCAGGCGTCGCGGCGCTTTTATAACGGCAATGTCCGTGATATCAATATCAAGATCGAAACCTTCCCAACCTCGATTTTTGCCGGCATGCTCGGCTACGCCAAACGCGAGTTTTTTGAAACGGCAAACCAGGCGGAAAAAGAGCCGATCAAAGTTCAGTTTTAAACAACCGCCCACATAAATAGTGGAGAGGGGAGTGTGAAACAGTTTGTGATTTGGGCTCTTGACGGCATTTAGTTTTGTAATTACTATGTGGCTACGAAGATGAGAACAAATGTTATTAGAATAGGTAATTCTAAGGGGGTTCGGATACCTAAGGCGCTCTTGCTTGAAAGTGGCCTAGGGAGTGAAGTTGAACTAACAGCAAAACGAGGAGAAATTAAGATTGTGCCGACTTCGACCAAAAAAAGCCGCATTCGTCTTAACGACGAGTATCTGATGAGTATTCCGGTTTTAAGAAAAGACTGGGATCGGCCGGAAGAAGATAAAGCATGGGCAAGCTTGCAGTAGGTACGGTGGTCCTCGCTCACTTTCCTTATTCTGACTTTCAGCGTTACAAGAAACGCCCTGCACTAATTATCGGTCTGGCGGAATTTGGCGATGTGATTCTCTGTCAAATAACCTCATCGAAAACTGCCAGTCACCGGGCAATAAAGTTGGTAAGGTCTGGATTCGCCGAGGGCGGCTTGCCAACCACCAGCTACGTTAGACCTGACAAAATTTTCACCGTTGATCAATCTATTGTCGAGCGTCGGCTTGGTCGACTAACGGACGGGTTACGCGAACAAATTTTAGGTCAAATCCGACAACTTTTCACGGCTGGTTGAGGGTTGGCGGTGGTGGTGGCGGGAGCTGGTAGAGGAAGAAAAAAAGCCCGCATTGCGGGCTAGGTTGAACGGGTTGGCCAGTTGTTACTTGGTCGTAAAGAAAAGTCTCAAAATGCCCCGATAGGCGAGTGCACTAACGAGTTTCAAGCCTTCAGTAGCCTTTTGGCTCATAACTCTTTGCACTTCCTCGGTGAACCGCCGCTCAGTTGTTGCGACAATATCACCACGACCCGCGCTGGCATGAGTAGGGAATGATAATTCAATGACAGTATTTTCCATGTTCTCCTCCGGCAATCTTTCTCTTGGAACGATAGCGTTTTTCCCCTAATATGTAAAGTGATGTACAACCAAATTGACTCCAACAAGCGGCGGACGACTTATTTGTTTCTGTTCTTCTCGATATTTATCATCGGGATAGGTTGGGCGTTTAGTTACGTTTATCAGTCGCAGGTAATATTATTTATCGCCGTTGCCATAGCCGTTTTTCAGAGCTGGTTTAGCTACTATTTTTCTGATTCTGTTTCCCTGGCAGTCTCTGGCGCGAGAGAAGCACCAGAGGAGCAGTTTCGAGAACTTCACCGCTTGGTCGAGAACCTCGCCATAACGAGCGGTCTACCCAAGCCAAAAATCTATGTCATCAACGATCCGTCACCGAACGCTTTTGCCACCGGCCGTAATCCCAAACACGCTTCAATTGCCGTAACGACAGGACTACTTCAGGTTATGGAGAAACGTGAGCTCGAGGGGGTTTTAGCGCATGAGCTTTCCCATATTGGCAACTATGACATTCTGATCATGACAGTGACTGTGACCCTAGTTGGGGTGATAGTACTTCTTTCCGACATATTTATGCGTTCACTTTGGTTTCGGGGTCGGGACGATAATAACCGCGGTGGCGGCTACTTAATGCTGATCGGTATTGTCCTAGCGATTCTCGCACCAGTTTTTGCCAAGTTGATATCAATGGCAATATCTCGTAAGCGTGAATATTTGGCCGATGCTTCTGGGTCGCTCCTCACTCGCTTTCCAGAAGGCTTAGCGTCGGCATTAGAAAAAATCGAAAAATATGAACAACCGATGAAGTCAGCCAACCGCGCAACCGCTCATTTGTACATTAACGAACCCTTTGGGGTTGATGACCGAAAGCAGTCATGGTTAACAACAATTGTCTCGACCCATCCGCCGATCTTTGATCGGATTAAAAAGTTAAGGGAGATGACGTGACTTTTTACTCGCCGGATTTCATCCGACTAGTCAAAAAACTCCGTGAAATGTAATGGTATTCTCAAGCCAAGCAGAAGCGGCCAAACGGGCAGAGAAACTAAGAGACACAATCAGCGATCTTCGTTATCGCTACCATGTGTTAGACGATTCCAACGTCTCTGAGGCAGTCAAAGACTCGTTAAATCGTGAGCTAACCCAGATTGAGACGGAATTTCCCGATTTGATAACGCTAGATTCACCAACACAGCGAGTTGGCGGGGAACCGCTTAAAAAGTTTAAAAGAGTTAGTCATACTTCACCGATGCTATCTCTAAACGATGCTTTTTCGGAAGGGGAGGTCGTCGAATGGCTGGAGCGCATTACCAAACTAGACTCAAGAGTCGCTAAGTCAGCTTTCTACTGCGAGCTCAAAATGGATGGTCTTGCCTGTAGCTTGAAGTATCGGGACGGCCTCTTTTACCAAGCTGCAACGCGTGGTGATGGGTACGTTGGCGAAGATATTACCGAGCAGGTTAAAACTATCCAGGCCGTACCACTTCGCTTGAGAGGCGAAGAAAAAGGTGAAGTAGAAGTTCGAGGTGAGATATATATGCCTAAAACTTCTTTTAAAAACCTTAATTTTGAACGAGAAAAAGAGAGCTTGCCGTTATTTGCCAACCCCCGTAACGCTGCCGCTGGTTCGGTTCGTCAACTCGACCCTAAACTTACCGCTAAACGAGATTTAAGTTTTATGGCCTATCAATTAC
>JBBTZC010000021.1:0-2720 GCA_038078495.1 Patescibacteria group bacterium
CTGCTAGCTTGTTACCTCCCCGATGGACAAAAGCGGGTACAATGGGAAGTAGCATGGGAATCTTTAACCTAATCATTACTACGTAAAGAAAATACCTAACGATGTTAGATATTATCGGACAGTTGGTTCGAAGTACCGGGCTGTATAGCAAGTCGCTATTATTTTTCCTGATATTGGGTGGAGTTGGCTTTGCCTTCTTCCAACAAACATCTCTTGTCGCAACAGACGTTCCTAATAACGGTCAGTCCGGTAGTAATCCTAGTGGTTATGATATTACGCTAACGCTAACTCCGAGCGGAGATCTCTACTCCCAAAATTCTAAACTCCAGACTGACAAAACTATAACCGAAAAGCTCTATCAAATCCGTTACCAGGTTCTTAATAAACCTGACAAATTTATCGACTCGCTGACGATAGCTGTTACTCTGCCGAAACCAATTACGGAAGACTTGCTTGGTAGTAGATTTAGAAATAACGGAGGGGCCGAGACAGCAACTTCACAACTAGTAGAATCACAAACCGTAGTCTACACAGCAACACAGATTGGCCCCGAAACACAGCTAGTACTCGAACTAGAAGTACCAAAATCCTACTTAACTAGTACCGCGCTGTCTGTGCTAAAAGAAAGAATCAATAGCTGGTCTCCCGTGGTCTGGACTAGTATCTCAATTGCCCTACCGTTACTGACGCTTCTAATACTCTTCATAACCTGGTTATCTAAAAACCGTCGAGTACCATTAGGCCCAAGCAAACAAATAGATCAACAACCTAGTCGCTTAACACCAGCGATGCTAGGAATTCTACTAAATGGCCGTCTCTCTAGTCGTGAATTAGCAGCAACCTTACTTGACTTAGCTCGGAGAGGACACTTAGTTATCCGCCAAGTTGGTCGAGATGACTTTCGTTTCACCCGCCACAGCGCCTCGGATAAACTTGAAAAATTCGAGTCCCAGCTGTTGGAACAGATATTTGGTCCCTCAAGCGACAAGGCTACTTCGGAAGAAGTTTCGTTTGCGTTAGCGCAAGAGCTATTTAGCAAACGTGTCAGTGAGGCATTTCTGTCTGCTTACCAGCAGGTTAACGACCTCGGATTCTTTTACACAAATCCGTTGCGATTACACCGTAGGTATCAAGTAACGGGAATAGCATTATTTACTTTTGGACTAATTGGCTTCTTTGCTAATGTTTTTCTCTTTGAAGCGGCTCGCTACTTACTTCTATTCTGGCTTGGAATGATGGCTTCAGCACTACTTGTTACCTATTTTTCCCGAGACTTACCAAGTCGAACAGTTTACGGTGACAGAGAGCTAGGAAGATGGCTGGCCTTCCGCAACTACTTAACTAGCGGTGAGCCGATAAGCTACCAAGCTCAAACTCAAGACAGATTTTTAACCTACCTACCATATGCAGTGGTTCTGGATTGCGAAGTGGAATGGACCCGAAGATTTTATGACCTACCATTTGCCCAACCGCACTGGTATGTGGCTGACGGAGTACACACTATAGACGAATTTGCTAACAAACTTTTTCCGTTGTTCGGCTACCTCTCCCACGCCCTGGCAATTTCGACCCAACCAGCAGTGAGATAAAAAGTGGGCGAAAAGTCTTGACAAATAAGCCTTGGTCTGATAGAGTATTCTTACCGTGATCGATACTGCTTTTGCTAGCAGACCAATATCGAGCCGGGCACTAAACCAGGAGGTTTAAACATCTAGCATTATGCATTATGAAAACCAACCGGGCAACGCAGTAGCAACACGCGTCCCGGTCTCTTTTTGTGCAAAAATCTAAGACTTCCTAGTCGCTCGGTCGACTGACGTACTCGGCGTCAGATGGTGGGAAAATGACAAAACTCACTCGACCAAGAATATCATTACGAGTTACCGGTCCCCATAAACGGGAGTCACTTGATCCGGGGCGATTATCTCCAGCCAGGAAATACTCACCATCTTTTAACGTTACGGAGGAGATCTCCTGGTACGGTGCATCACCATAACGTGGCTGGTAGGACTCGTTGAGAGGCGAACCGTTTACAAAAATATGGGTATCTTTAATTTCAATTTTTTCACCTGGTAACCCAATAACTCTTTTAATTAGTTTTGTTTTGTCTGGATCGGCAGGAAATTTTGCGGCAACAACATCTCCACGTTTAATCATCTTGTTACCAGAGAAACTAATCTGTTCTACTATTACAATTTCACCATTTCTAAAATTAGGTAACATACTATCTCCACTAACTGGTAATGGTTTACCAACAAAAATAATAAAGGCAGTTATTGCCACGACTATTATTAAGGCAAATTTAGTTAGTTCAAAAAGAGTAGAGGAGAAACGCAAAAATCTAGAGTCTTGCATGACTCCAGTCTACGAATTATCTCACTTCGGCGCTACTATTTCTTTCCGCCAGCTGGCGGATTAACGGTCTTTTTAACAGCTGGCTTGGTAACCTTCTTGGTCGGCTTAGTCGTAGCTCTCTTAGCAACGAGATGTTTAACAGGCTTCTCGGTAGATTTTGGTGCAATTTTGGCGCCATCTGGGAGCTGTTTAGTTAAAGCAGATTTCATACGAGCAGCTTTGTTCTGGTGGAAGAGATTCCACTTAACACCTTTATCAATCATAGAGATAGCTTTTGAGGCAGTACTAGGAGTAACGTTTTTGAGCGCTTCTTTAATAAGCGCTTTACGGTAACGGTTTAAAGCGGTCTTATGCTGGGAGACCCG
>JBBTZC010000022.1:0-4610 GCA_038078495.1 Patescibacteria group bacterium
ACCAGAAGATACTAGAGTTTTCCACAGCCGACAACCAGTATTGTTCCAATATGGACTCTGGGGCGATTATCAGGTATTATTATCTCCAACAATGGTTAAAAGAACTTATCAACCAAATACTCGTCGCCGAGCCAAAACGCACGGTTTTTTAGTGAAGATGAGAACGGGTGGCGGCATTAATGTTATCAAACGCCGCCGAGCCAAGGGTCGTGTTAAACTAACAGTTTAATGCTTAAACGCGAGTTCAAGCTTAAGAGCTCGGAAGAAATTAAGAATGTTTTGAAACTCGGTCGAAAAATCCGAGGGGTTTTTCTTACTCTTTTTCTCTCCGATGACGCTAGTGAACACTGCCGGGCAGCCGTTATTGTTGGTCGCAAAGTTGCCGTTAGCGCGGTGGCGCGTAATCGTGTCCGTCGAGTTATTTTTTCAGACCTAGAAGATAGGTTTGCGTCTTGGGGAAATCGCCCCATCAGTGCTATGGTAGTGATGGTAATGAATATTCCCGAAGACGAGAAACTACTTAAAGACGACCTAAAACAATGTTTCGCTCGTTGGTAGTCGGTTTGATTGGTCTGTACCAAAAAACCCTTAGTCCCGACCACGGGCCATTACGGGTTTTCGGCGGAACTTGTAGATTTGCGCCAACGTGTTCGGAGTACACCAAACAAGCGGTTAAAAGATTTGGAGTAGTTAAGGGGCTAGCTCTTGGCGCTAAGAGGGTCGGCCGTTGTCACCCGCTAACAGCGGGAGGGTATGACCCCGTCCCCGCTGTAATAACCAAATCATCGAATCATCTAATCATCAAAAGAAACTCAAACCTAAACTCCCAAATATTAACAAAGCCGAAAGCTGACAGCCGACGGCTGATTGCTGGCTCTGCCCGATGAAAGCCTTTCTTAAAGCCATTCTCTATACTCCCCTGTTTAACCTCTTAGTCTTTTTTTCGTGGTTAGTACCGGGCCACAGTGTTGGTTGGGCGATTATTTTACTAACCATAGTGGTACGCATTATTCTCTGGGTGCCGAACAATAAAGCCCTTAGAAGTCAGTTGTATATGCGCTCTCATCAAGATGAGCTAAAAAAACTTAGCGAGAGGTACGACAATCCCCAAGAACGGGCCCAAGCGCAGATGGCGTATTACAAAGAGCACGGCATTAATCCGATGGCCGGTTGTCTGCCGATGTTGATTCAGCTACCGATTCTCTACATCCTTTACCTGGTTTTTATGGCTGGCTTGCACGATATTCGACCCGACCTGCTTTATTCGTTCACGCCCCATCTAGACACCGTTAATGCCAACTTCTTAGGGATCAACCTGGCCGGAAAAGATCGCTTCTTCCTGCCGGTGATTGCCGCCCTCCTACAGTTTACCCAAACCCGCTACAACCAAAAATTAATGCCGATATCTGCCGGTAAAGGTGACCCAGCCGCAATGATGACCAAACAGATGATGTATCTGTTTCCGGCGATGACTTACTTTATTGGCTCAACACTACCGGCAGGTTTGTCGCTCTACTGGGCAACCACAACCCTCTTCCAGATCGGTCAACAGGCCTACACTACCAAGAACTTTGTCGCCAAGGCCACTGCCCCCAGGGGGGTTGAGGTAACAGTCAGAAAGAAGTAGAATATCGGAGTGTCGTTTAGCAGGACGACCTGATTGATTGACCAAGATTAGCTACCTTGACATACTGGAATAATGACCGAGCTGGTAATTACAGATTTAAAAAAACGAGTAGTTTTTCCAGCTGGCGAGCAGATAAAGTTTCTCGAAAAAGCCAGAGAACAGTTAGGCTTATCGTGGCCACTGTTTACCGAAAGAATTGGGGTAAATCGAAGGACGATGAATGATTGGAAAAGAGAACAATACTCGCTGCCCCTTGAAGCCTTGGAAAAAATCGTAGCAGAGTCTGGAATTAAAGCACCTTCAAAAGTTGAATTAAAAGATCGATATTGGTATACGACTGTCGCCGGACAAGCAGGAGGAGTCGCTACGCTAAAAAAGTACGGACTAGTCGGTGGGGTACCAAGTTATCGGAAAATGAGATGGCGAGAGTGGTGGGATCGTGAAGGACAGTACACGAGCGTCATGGCGTCACCTAGACCGATTAAGAAGCCACAATTCTCGACGAAGCTGGCGGAATTTATTGGAATAATGATGGGCGATGGTGGCATAACCAAGAGACAGGTAACAGTTACCCTAAATAAAGAAGATGATCGTCTATATGTGCTTTATGTTACTAAGCTCATCAAAGGACTGTTCGGTGTCGAACCAAGCCTATACACAAAGAACAACGGAGAGAAGGCGGTAAATATCGTTGTCTCCAGAACTCGCTTGGTAAAGTTCTGTTCTACTATTGGCCTGAAGATAGGCAATAAGATTAAGCAGAACCTTGACATTCCAGAGTGGGTGCAAAGCAAGAAACCTTTTCTGTTAGCGTGCCTGCGCGGACTAGTCGATACAGATGGTTGTATATTCCAGGAGACCCATAGAATTAAGGGGAAGCTATATTCTTACCCGAGACTTGCTTTTACGAGCGCCTCCCCCTCGTTGCGCTACTCTGTTACCGTAGCTCTAGAAAGCGTTGGGCTGAATCCAAAACTTCGAACGAAAAGAAATGTCCAGCTAGAAGATAGGCTCGAGATAGAAAAATATTTCCGAGTTGTGGGGACGAGCAATCCCAAGCATAGAAAACGCTTCAATAAGTTTATTGGAGGGGTCGGATAATTGGCTATTCCAGCAGTCTTGAAAACTGCCGTCCGCAAGGACTTGTGGGTTCGAGTCCCACCCCCTCCGCAGTACCGAAAGGTACTCGAATGTATATGCCTACATCAAACTAGGCTTAGCGCTCGTAGCTCAGTGGATAGAGCGTCCGGTTGCGGTCCGGGAGGTCGCTGGTTCGAGTCCAGCCGAGCGCGCAAAAAGAGAGCCTCCGACGTTAGAAACGCGGAGGCGAAAAGAATCGAACAATTGTGGCTACGTCCTGGCTTCTGACTCTCCGTCAACGTGGGCACTGTCGATTGGCACCGCGCTCGAGAAGTCCCAGTTGTCGCAGTCCAGACGCTCACAGAATACCATCCGCTGTTGGGTGCCGTCTGGCAGCTCAACGTCGGCCATCTTGGCAAAAAGGCAATCCAGACACAGCTCTGGTTCGAGTAGCTTTACTATTTTAAGTTTTCTTTGAGCCATACATCACCTCACCCTGAGAATGGATGAGTAAAACTCTACCACGTTCTTTAGCCGTGAGCAATGGTTAAACCCCAGACTTTCTGTACCCCAGCCTTACGCAGAACCTTAGCCGCTTCTTTGAGGGTTGAGCCGGTAGTGACGACGTCATCAACCAAAACAACTTGTTCGGGCACAACGCATCTCGACTTAAATGCGAAAGATCGAACCAGATTCTTTTCCCTTTGGGTCTTATTGAGCTTAACCTGCGGTTTGGTTTCCCACTTTTTTATCAGCAAATCAACGTAGTCATACACTGGCTCGGTTAACTTTCTAGCTAGAAGAGTTGATTGGTTGAAGCCCCTTTGTCTCTGGTGGCCTCTTGAGAGAGGCACGGTCGTCACCACCCACTCACCCCTAGGTAGACGAGCCAGAACCTTCTTCTGATACTTTTGGGCAAAGAAAGTAACGGCATCGGTGTGGCCACGGTATTTTATCTGATGAATCAACTCCCGGATTGAGGGTTCAGTGTAGCTAAACAGTGTCGTTAGGCCGTCAAGCCCTAGTTTATCCCTATGCTTATTACACAGGCCGTCCACGCCAACTTTACCGCAAAAGCAGAGATCTTCCCGATGAAGTTGCAAATCTCGCAGGCAACCAGCACAGATCCAGTCTGATTCCGCCTTACATCCAAGACACTCGATCGGCATTAGTAGCGCCATCAATTCTCGCTTCAAGCCGTTAATAGGCATTTTTCTGCTTGACTAGATAAATCATTAGACAGACAATACATACACTATGGCACGCAAAGAAGAAACTATTACTGAAGAGTGGCTCGAGGAGGAAGAGGAGGGACAGTTAGCAATCGATGCCTACCAAGACGAAGATAACGTCATTATTAAAGCTCCGATTGCTGGGGTTAATACCGAAGATTTAGAAATCCAAATCACCGATGAGGTTGTTACCGTTAAGGGTCAACGCAAAAATGAAGCGGAATCTGTTCGAGAGAACTACTTCGTTCAAGAGTGCTATTGGGGTTCGTTTATGCGCTCATACATTTTACCAGTACCAGTTGACGCCGCTAAAGCCGAGGCAAGTATGCGTAACGGTATCCTGACGATCAAGATTCCGAAACAAGAAAAAACCAAGACCCGAGTTCTGAAAGTAAACGTTGAGTGACGCTCGGATTTGTTTCCAGCGAACACGCGTCCTCGGCTCCAGCGAGCCTCGGCGCTCGAGCTCGATGAAAAATCCGCTCGCCTGCTGGCGGAGCGGAACCGTGCTTTTTCATCTCCGCACGGTTCGCTAGAAAAAATCCTCACTCGAGACTCAAGATACTTCCATCTCGCACGGTCGCCGGTAAATATTCATCGCTCGAGATTTTAGGGAGAGTTACTTGCACCTCGGGCGGATTTGCGAGACGCTAGATATTGATGAAGAGGGG
>JBBTZC010000023.1:0-10350 GCA_038078495.1 Patescibacteria group bacterium
TTCCAGAATCTACTATCTTTTCAGCATCAATAAAGTCAAGTGTCAGCCCACAGTAACTTTCCCAGCAAGCTGCTTTAAGCGCCTCTACGACAGAAAAATACGTATCGTTCATTGTCAGATACTTGCCAACCATGGCAATACGTACAGCGCGTTTTTTGGGCCCCTTGATGCGTTTAACTAACTCCTGCCAAAGCGGCTTAGGTTCGTGTGGACTGCGGAGACCGAAGTACTTCAAGATCATTTTGTCCGCTCCAGCCTCCTCAAGTAGTAGTGGTACTTCATAGATCGTCTCGAGCGTCGGTATTGGGATGACAGCTTTTTTCGGTAGGCCGGCAAACATCGCGATCTTTTCTAAATGTTCTGTAGCTACGGGGTAATCTGCTCGGCAAAAAACCAATTGGGGCTGAATTCCAAGGGATTGCAAATCCCGCAATGAGTTTTGAACAGGTTTAGTTTTTATCTCTTTTGAAGTGTGGAGGTATGGCAGATACGCTAAGTGAACAAAGGCGACTTTGCGCGGATGTTCGATGAAGTATTGGCGCACTGCCTCCAGGAAATGCCGTCCTTCGATGTCTCCTACCGTGCCTCCAATTTCAATTATTAAGAAATCTACCTTAGTGTGCCGACGAGTTCGGTCGATCCGAGCTTTAATCTCGTTTGTTATGTGGGGAATAACCTGAACGGTCTTACCTAGGTATTCGCCTCTACGTTCTTTTTCTATTACGGCTTGGTAAATCTGACCGCTCATGATCGAGGAATCTCGTGAAAGCTCAACATCTAAGAATCTTTCGTAGTGACCAAGGTCCAGATCGGTTTCAGCACCATCGACAGTGACAAAACATTCGCCGTGCTCGCCAGGATTCAGAGTACCAGCATCAACGTTTAGATACGGATCAAACTTTTGGGTGAAAACTGAGTATCCTCTGGCTTGAAGGCGATTTCCCAGGGAGGCGGCGATAATACCTTTTCCAAGGCCGGATAGAACCCCGCCGGTAACGACGATCACCCTCGTTGCCATAACGTTGCTACATTACGGTTACTTACCGCTATCGTCAAGAAGTAAAAATTGCAGGTATTTTCATTGACTTCTAGCTAGTTTTCTGGTAGAGTTTCTACCATATTCGTACCCGACATGGAGGTGTCTGATTGGATAATTACTGCCGACTTCAGGAATTCTATGGCGATTACTGGAAGTTAGCCAAGCGCTGGCTCAACTGGCCGGAACGCGAGGCGATGCAACGGTATTTTCTGGATGAAGGCGGAAAACTTCGGCTTCATGAACCTACTACAACATCGGTTGTCGAGACCGTTGCCGATATCTTGTTCAACCGAGGCAGAGACAAGCATTTTCCAACTCTCGACTTTGCCCTGCGCGCGGCCGAGCGTGGATTTGGTGACGGCTTAGCCAAGCTAGCCGAGCGGCTCTACATCGTTGAAACGGACAAGCAGGAGGGCATCCGTTCTGACAATAGCCTTGGCTTGATCAAAATCGACCTGTCACTAATCCGTTTGTTGCGCGAGAACGGATTGGGGACTGTGCGAGCTGTCAAACTTGCTCCTGACACCACGCTTCTGGCTATCAGAGGAATCGCTGGGAAACGCCTCCGCGAAGTGAGGTCAGTAATGTCCTTCATCTCAACCAAGCTGGATTTCAAGAGAGCCAAACTTGCCAGCGGGCAGGCATCACTCTTTTAGCAAGCTTATCCTCCCTCCCCCGGCCGGTGCGTCTAGCCCTCAGACGTATCCGGCCCTTTTTTATACCCTGTTTTTTAGTTATTCTCAGACCATGGAATTAAGTAAAATTTTTAAAGCTTACGATATACGTGGTATCTACCCAGAAGAGATCGATGAGGTAAAGGTTAAGCGTATCGCTTTGGCTTTCGCCCGATTTACCGGCGCTAAAACCGTTGCGGTGGGTCGTGATGTTCGACTGTCGGGACCAAAACTGCAAAAAGCGGTTATCGACGGTCTAGTGGAAGCCGGCGTTAACGTTGTTGATATTGGGCCGGTTCCAACCGACATGCTGTATTTTGCTGTTGGTTTTTATCACTTTGACGGCGGCATCCAGGTGTCTGCTTCCCACAACCCAGCCGAATATAACGGCCTGAAAATGGTCTGCAGAGGTGTTGAGGCAATAAGTGGTGATAGCGGCCTTAAAGAAATCCTGCAATTAGCCGAATCTGCCGACAACCTTGCTAGTCCGATTAAGGGTACGGTTGAATCAAAGGAAATTGAAGAAGACTACTTTGACTTCATGACTAAGTTTGTTCATTTTGATTCTGCTTCTAATCTAAAGATTATCGCCAACAACAACTTCGGCTTGTCGGGTCCGGTGGCATCAAAGTTCCTCGATCGTCTTGGCAGTAATCATATAAACTTAATTGAACTCAACTTCCAGCCAGACGGTAGATTTCCCAAAGGGCGGCCGGATCCATCACGGACAGAGAATCGCCAGGAAACAAGCGACCTGGTGCAAACTACGGGCGCCGACTTTGGCGTTGCTTGGGACGCCGATGGGGACAGATTCTTTCTGACCGATGAAAAGGGAGTTTTTGCCGAAGGGTGCTATCTGACGGCTTTACTTGCCGAGTACTTACTAAAAGAATCCGCCGGCCGGCGGACTGGTCAAGGCATTATCTACGATCCCCGCAATATTTGGGCTGTTGAGTCCGTTATTGACGCCTCTGGCGGAGTTAAGTTGATAAACCAAATAGGCCATAGCTTTATTAAAAACCGGATGAAAAAAGAAGACGCTCTTTTTGCCGGCGAGATGAGCGGACACTACTATTTCCGGGATTTCTATTATGCCGACAACGGATTGATTCCATTTCTACTGATACTTAATATTATCGGTAATTCTAAGCAGAAAGTGTCAGATATTGTTGCTCCATTAAGAGAACAGTTTCCAGTTTCGGGAGAGATCAACTTTGAGGTTTCTGATAAAGACAAGGCAATAAGAAGAATTGAAGAAAAATACCATGACGGCTCGGTTGACCGAATCGACGGACTATCGATTAGTTTTGATAATTGGAGGTTTAACCTTCGTGCCAGTAACACCGAAAATCTACTTCGTTTGAACGTTGAGGCTCGTAGTCAGGATATCTGCGACGAGAAAACAGCCGAAGTTTCGGACGTAGTTAAAAGCGCCTAGAGTTTTTGTTTCCTCATCGGCGCTTTCTGGGCTTAGCTAAGGTAGGCCTCGCCGTCCTCATCCACGGGGATGAGTTTGCGCCCTTCGGCGCAAGGTCGGCAGATGCCGTACCGGATGATTCGCTGCTTCCCATCGATATCCTCCTTGGAGATGTCGTGGCAGGTCAGATGGCTCCGGAAAACTCGATCGTCCAGATGGACGAACATCTTCCCGTAGCGGCTGATCAGATCTTCGTCGTGGGCATGGAAGTAGCAGATCGGCTTGTAATCGATCAGCACTCCAGACACAGTGTGAGTCGGCAGCGGCTGATGGACAAGAGGTCGAGACTCGGCCTCCCGAATGACGTCCACCAGCTCTCGCTGGATTTTGATCATGGGGATCTACCTCCTTAAAGACCGGAAGCAATCCGCGGGGCGGTTGCCCCCGTCCTAATGTACGAGACAACACAATAATATCTAATTTAAGATTTGAGACAAGGGGTTAGTTTCCAAAAGAAAAAGCCCCGAAGGGCTTGAATTTAGATCATATCCGTTCAGGGAATCCCAAGGATTCGTTTTCTTTCACGTTTGTTAGAATGGACGTGACAGAGAGCGTACCACTTACCATCTTTCCAAATTCGACGCTTTTCACCCCACCAACCGTCTGGTAGAGGGCGCTTAATGCCGGATTTGTTAAAGCAATCGAGACAGTACGGTTCGGCATCTTCGGGCGCCTTAGTAGGAGGGGAACCAACCTCGCTGACAAGCATCCCTATATCTTGAGAGTCGTACATTATTCACCTCCTTGGTGAATTATGGAAAAAGTGTAGCAGAAAAATCGAGTGATGTCAGCTAGCCAGAGAGTAGTCCGAGGTTTTTCTTGACGACTGCTAATTTTGTAGCGGCGATCGGTTGAGCTTTCTTACGACCTTCTTCTAGTATCTTTAGCAGGCTCTCTTCGTCACTAAGTAGATTCTTGTACGTCTTCTGCACAGGACGTAAGAAATCGACAATATCTTCTATGAGCTGTTCTTTCAGCTCGGAGTACTTGAGCTGACCATCTTGGTAATTGTCTTGAAACTTCTTGAGTGTTTCCGGAGCGCTAAAACCTTCAAGAATTGTGAATAAGTTGGCCACGCCCGGGCTCATTTTAGTTGAATTAGGATCCGAGTCGGTAACAGCCTTGCGGATAATTGTGGTTACGGTTGCTTCATCGTCAAGCAAACCTACCGCCGAACCAATGACGGACTTGGACATTTTTCGCTTAGGGTCGTTGAAAGCCATGATCCGAGCAGATGAAGTTAAGAGCGGCTTTGGTTCGGTGAAAGTCTGCCCCGCATGCTGGTTAAATGACCGTGCTACTTCTCGGGCGAGCTCTAAGTGCTGAACTTGATCCTCTCCTACAGGGACAACATCAGCATCATAAATTAAGACATCAGCTGCCATTAGGACGGGATAGCCCAGTAACCCCGCATTCTGGCCGTGGCGGTCTGACTTCTCTTTGTACTGCGTCATCCGGGCTAACTGACCGACTGTTGTAAATGACAGTAATAACCAAGCTAATTCAGCGTGCTCGGGAATCTGAGACTGAACAAACAAAATGCAATTCTTTGGATCAACCCCCAGGGCTATCAACATCGCGGCCGTCCCAAGAGTCTGACGGTGCAGATCCTCCGGACGGGGTTTCTGAGTCAGCGCATGGTAGTCGACGATAAAGAAGATGCAGTCATGGGTATTTTGCAGGTCAACCCACTGCTTGATGGCGCCCAAGTAGTTGCCGATATGTAGTGTTCCAGAAGGTTGGATACCGCTAACCAGTCTTTTTTCCATGGCCTCATTTTACCTTAAAGTCCGTTAATTTGAATTTAATTATAAAAAACCATATTGTGTCTTTCATGCACCCTAAAAATTAGGGTTAGCTACGGAGGTTAGTTATGAGCCGATTAGTCGTTATGTTTGTCATTTGGGCTCTGGCGCTTCCGTCAGTGGCGGTAGGCGATCAGAAAAGCCGTCGTCATCAGGCGAAGAAAAAACCTCATTTGCAGTTTTCGGTTCTTCGCTTTAGTCGCGAGCAGGATCTGTGGCTACCACAGATCTTTAGCGGCCTGACTGCCGCCCGGGTAAAAGCCAGAACGGGCGCCGACTTTGTTTTCACTTCGGGATTTCTAAACATCAAGAAAGTTCGAGGTGAGTTCACCTTCACGCCGGTAAATCTGCACATCATCGATGGGAACGTAAAAGTTCCAGCTTTCTTTCCTCAAGAAAAAGTAATGGCAGATTTTCCCTGGGGAGGACCGACCATTTTCAACAGCATTACCCAGTGTTTGTCGTACGGTACACCGACGACAGCCTGTGGCCTAAAACGTATTCCGCCTGTCCCCGCGGAAAAAACCGGTCGGCGGATTTGGGCAATCAAAGGCTCAAACTTCTTCGTTGTTGATTATTTCGGCTCCCGAGTTGACGGGCAAAGAATCGCTCGGAACTACGGTTTTGAGTCTAGCGCCCATAGCGATGGTGGCCATATGGTTAGCCCGTACGCTCGTGGCGCCTCATTCGCCCTGATATTTAAGGGCAAAAAACAACTGGCCATGGCCGGCTTGTTTAATCCGCTTGCCAACCTAGCGCTCTAAGCGCATGATGGGGATAATCTTCTCCGGATCTGATAAAACAACCCCAGCGAGAGACTGGGGCTACTGGTCCAACGTCTGCCCCGCTGTCCGACAGCGGGGACTTTTTAACGTAACTATCCCTTGATAACACGCTAAATGTCCTATATGGTGAGGATATGGGATACACATTTGGGCAATTCAATCAGGAATTTAGCGATGAGAAGGTCTGTTTAGATACGCTTTTTCACTATCGGTACGGCGAGTTGAGTACCTGCCCCAAATGTCAGCAAGAAACGAAGTTTTATCGGCTGAAGAATCGAAAAGTTTACTCATGCTTACATTGCCGCTACCAACTCCATCCGCTAGCGGACACCATTTTTCATAAGTCTGAAACGCCACTGACGAAGTGGTTCTTTGCCATGTTTCTGTTTGCTAATTCGAAAAACGGCGTATCGGCCAAAGAATTAGAGCGACACTTAGGGGTGACTTACAAAACCGCCTGGCGGATCGCTCGGCAAATTCGCAGGTTGATGAGCCAGGATGGTGAAGAAAAACTTAGTGGCACGGTAGAAATGGACGAGACCTTAATCGGTGGCTACAAGCGGGGAGATATCGGTGGTAATACCAAGGGAACAAAGCAAACGGTGATCGGGGCGGTTGAGCGTGGTGGCCGGATCAAAGCCAAGCACACCGAAAATCGTGAGACGCACACCATTTTGAATCAAATCCAATCGGATATTGAACCGGGATCAAAGCTCATCACTGACGAGTGGGCGGTTTACCACAAAGCGAAGAAGTTAGGCTACGGCCGTCGAGCGATCAAACATTTGGATAAAAAATATGTTCGAGGCATAGTCCACACCAACACCATCGAAGGCTTTTGGTCGCAATTAAAACGGAGTATCAACGGGACGTACCACGTTGTTAGTCCGAAGTATTTGCAGCTTTTCGTCGACGAGTTTTCTTTCCGGTATAACTTGCGTTCTGTTTCTTCGGTTTACCCGATGCTTTTGAAACGGGCTGCGCGGCCTTTTTGAGCAGATCGTGGAATTTGTCTTTGGTTAGTTCGGATTGTTCTTGGGGTTTATCGGTAGTCATTAGTTTGTACTCTAGCAGAATTAGTGAAGCGTCAGAATTAGGAAGTTAATTATATATTTATTGAGGCTCTACTTTGGTAATTACTCTTACCTGTTAAAGCGAGCTTTTTTGTCTCAGGTGCTGAGACGGTTTGTTATATGAAACTAATGCATGGTAGGGAGTGTAGATATATAGAAAGCGTAGTGATCTTTTGTTGATGAATCTGCAAATGACTTAGAAATGGAATCGGGCCTGATTCTTTATTTTGTATGTATATTTATAAAGACTCCACATTTTTTATTGGTTAACCAGGAAATTGAACGAATTTAGGAGCAGCCGCTGATCCTATTTTACTGAACAAAACAGTTTGTGAATCTATCTAGTAAAAGCAATTTGCGGTAAAGATTAAGTATGGGTGAAACGGAAAGTCATGTCCCCGAAGGCGCAATAGACTTTAAGGCGCCTATTACTGGCGAGACGGTCAGTCCTGATGTAGTGGAAAATTTTAGTACTTTGGAAGCTGAAGCCGATATACCTCAAGCTAAAGAAGAGGCGGCCGCACAAAGAACTTATCCGAGTGAGATAACCTTGCCCGAAGCTAAGATTCCGTCCGAAGTACACACTGCCAATATTGATTCAGTGAAAGATCAGCCGGAGACAACGAGACCGGAAACAAGCTCCTTAGCTGAGGTTTCTCAAGAAAAAACAGACCCCGATACCGTTCCTGTTGAAGGGTTAAAACCTGGCGACGCCTTCGCCAGAAAGGTTCACGAACACGCAGTAGAGGAAAACAAAATTGGGCAAGGTGCGCAAAAGAAGGTTTATAGTTACCCCGATGATCCCCAAAAGGTTATGAGCGTCTTCAAAGAAGGCATTGATACCTCCACCGATCCCCCTGCCCAGCAACGTTACTATACACAAAAGATACTCCACCTTTTATTTCCCAATAATATCCCTGACATTTATTTAGCGGCATCGAATCCGAATATGTTAGTATTAGAACGCGTTGAGCCGATTAAAGAGAGCTTTCTTCAGAAAGCTCTTCATTCTGTCACTAATCCAATAGCTAGAAAATTATTCGAGAGGAAGTTGGACAAAGCAACTGGGTTGGGTCTCGACAATAGTCATGGTTTTAACTTCATCCACTCTAAGAGTGGTTCTTTTATGTATGTTGATGACGTAATAGGACGTCTAGCCGACGAATATAGTAAAGAAAGGGTTTCTAAGGCTATAAATCAAAATCTCCGGGGCGAAGAGAAGGAAAGAGCGCTCGCCTACCTAGGTCGACTTGAATCGTACGAAGAGGGACGAGTGTCGGAACTGGAGAAAATCTGGGCAAGAGAAGGAATCTCAACTGAAAAATAATGCTGATATTTGAAAGCGTGCAGTAAGGGTATAGTTACGCTTTTTAAGTTATTGACAATATGTAAAGCAAACTTTACAATGACTTTTGAAGTAAAAGTCTTTGTTCCAGCAAGCTGTAACAAATCAATCTACAAATATGAGTAAGACTAAAGGAGGTCACACAATGCATTTACAGCCACTATCCGACCGCTTGGTCGTGCGTCCGCTTGACGCGGAAACGGTTTCCAAATCAGGGATTGTCATTCCAGATACTGCCAAAGAGAAACCGCAAGAGGGCGAAGTTATTGCTGTCGGTCCAGGGAGAGTAGATAAAGACGGCAAGCGAATTGAGATGGAAGTTAAAAAAGGAGATAAGGTTCTCTTTGGTAAATACGCTGGAGATGAATTCAAGCTGAACGGCGTGGAATACAAAATAATTCGTGAGGACGAAGTACTCGGAGTACTGAAGTAATGGCTCGAGCGATATTGTCGCTCGTGGGAACTGGAGTACCAGAAACTTCGCGACAACATCGCTCTCGCCAAAAGTTTTAGATAAAGAAAAGAAAGGAAAAGCACAAATGAGCAAACAAATTAAATTCTCACAAGACGCTAGAGACCGTATTAAGTCCGGTGTTGATCAGCTAGCTAACACCGTAAAAGTAACCCTTGGCCCCAAGGGTCGTAATGTTCTTTTGGACAAAGGTTACGGCGGCCCAACTATTACTAACGACGGCGTCACGATCGCCAAGGAAATCGACCTCGAAGACAAATTCGAGAATATGGGGGCGCAGTTAGTTAAGGAAGTCGCCTCCAAGACCGATGATATCGCTGGTGACGGCACCACTACCGCTACCCTACTAGCCCAAGCGATGATTGCTGACGGCCTGAAAAATATCGCCGCTGGCTCAAGCGCGATGGCCATTCGCCACGGCATCGAGAAAGCAACCGAACAAGTTGTCGCTCACCTGAAGAAAAACGCCAAGCAGATCAAAACCAAAGAAGAAAAAACCCAGGTCGCTTCAATTTCGGCTAACAACCCAGAGATTGGCGCTTTAATCGCCGAAGTCTTTGAAAAAGTCGGCAACGAAGGCGTC
Source organism: Patescibacteria group bacterium (assembly GCA_038078495.1). GTDB lineage: Bacteria > Patescibacteriota > UBA1384 > 2-12-FULL-50-11 > 2-12-FULL-50-11 > JANLIQ01. Next base: position 9,254 of record JBBTZC010000023.1, read on the forward strand.
ATTACCGTTGAGAAATCAGAAACTTTAGAGATGACTTACGAGCTGACCGAAGGGATGCAGTTTGATCAAGGTTACGTCTCGGCCTATATGGTAACCGATGCCGCCAATATGGAAGCGATGATTGAAAAACCGCACATTCTGATCACCGACAAAAAAATCAGCTCCATTCAGGAAATCTTGCCGTTACTAGAAAAACTGGCGGCTCTTGGCAAAAAAGAGCTGGTTATTATTTCCGAAGATCTGGAAGGTGAGGCGCTGGCGACGATTATCGTCAATAAACTGCGTGGCATCCTCTCCATTTTGGCTGTTAAAGCCCCCGGCTTTGGCGATCGCCGCAAAGAAATGCTCCAAGACATCGCTACCCTAACCGGTGGTGAAGTTATCTCGGAAGAAAAAGGGATGAAGCTTGAGGACACAGAAGTCGCGATGTTGGGCCAAGCCCGACGAGTTGTGGCCAACAAAGACAACTGCACAATCGTTGACGGTAAGGGTTCAAACAAAGCCATCGAGGCTCGCGTCGCCCAAATCAAAAACCAGATTGAAAAAGCGACTTCGGATTACGACAAGGAGAAACTGCAAGAGCGTCTTGGCAAATTGTCCGGCGGGGTGGCCGTTATCAAAGTCGGTGCCGCTTCCGAAGTTGAACAAAAAGAAAAACAGCACCGTGTTGAGGACGCCCAGAAAGCGACTCGCGCCGCCATTGAAGAAGGTGTTGTGTCGGGCGGTGGCGTTGCCCTGCTTGAAGCACACGTTGCCCTAAACAAGACCAAGTTTGACGGCGACGAAGAGATTGGTCGTGAAATCGTCTCCAAAGCGCTCGTTGTCCCGGCCTGGCAGATTGCCCAAAACGCTGGCGCTGAAGGCTCGGTAATTGTCGCCCGCATTATGGAAGGCAAAAAGGGTCACGGCTACGACGCCAAAGACAACAAGATGGTTGATATGATGGCCGCTGGTATTATCGACCCACTCAAAGTCACTCGCTCGGCTCTCCAGAACGCCGCCTCTGTGGCCGCCATGGTTCTCACCACCGAAGCCGCCGTGACGGATCTTCCTGAAAAGAAAGACGCCATGCCCCCAATGCCTGATATGGGATCTAT